>JAFTVY010000023.1 GCA_017465545.1 Ruminiclostridium sp. | reverse complement strand
GAGCGTGTAGGGGGCGGCGTCCCCGACGCCCCGTTTTCATATTACACCAATCTCCCCGTCAAATTTCAATTTGAAATACCTCCAATATGTGAAACCGCCGTCAACGAATCTTCGCAAATCGCATTCTTTAAAAAGGCGGAGATGCCTGCGGGTGCAACCCGCCGCAAAACTACAATTTATTATTTTTCCCTCATCCGTCACCTGCGGTGACACCTTCTCCCAAGGGAGAAGGCTTTATAATGCGCCTTTTAAAATCCATCAATTGCCTACGGCAATTGATACCACAACTTCGTGCGTAGCACGAAACATCATTTGGCGTAGCCATGCATCACTCGGCAAAGCCGTGCATCACTTCGTGCAAAGCACGAAACATCACTTTGAAATTTATCCTTGATAAATTTCAATTTCCTGCGTACAATATACAATATGCACAAAACCACATATTAAAATTTGTTAAAATTCATTATCAAAAAGATTGACATTTACCTTTGATTATTGATATAATAAAATTGTTAAATATATAACGACAAATCCGTTTATAAAAGGGCAGGACAACACCCTTTTTCGTAGGGGGCGACGAGTAGTCCGTAAGGACTGCGGCATCCTTCAGGATATGTCCCCTGACGCCCCGTTGGTCATATCTCCGACGCCCCGTTGGTCATATCTCCGACAACAACGTCAGAACGCTCCCCTCAATATAGCAATAAGTTAAAACAAAATTCTGAAAGGAAAAAGAGCAATGGCAAAGAAGAACATTGTAAAAACGAGAAAAACGCCTGTGGCAAAAGCTCCCGTAAGTCCTGAAATAGTAGACAACGTAGAAGCTTTAAAAATCCGCATTGCGGAAGTAAAGGCGGCACAGGCTATTTTTGCCGAATACAGCCAGGAGCAGGTAGATAAGATATTCCTTGCGGCGGCTACGGCGGCAAACAAGATGAGAATTCCCCTTGCAAAAATGGCGGTAGAAGAAACGGGCATGGGCGTTGTTGAGGATAAGGTAATCAAGAACAACTATGCCAGCGAATATATCTACAATGCCTACAGAGATGCAAAGACCTGCGGCGTTATCGCCCGTGACGAGGCATTCGGTACAATGACAGTAGCCGAGCCTATCGGCGTTATTGCGGCGGTAATCCCCACTACAAACCCCACTTCAACGGCAATCTTCAAGGCGCTTATAAGCCTTAAGACAAGAAACGGTATCATCTTCAGCCCCCACCCCAGAGCAAAGAACTGCACTATCGAGGCGGCAAGAGTAGTTCTTGAGGCGGCTGTTGAGGCAGGCGCACCTAAGGGTATCATCGGCTGGATTGACGTCCCCTCCCTTGATATGACAAACGAAGTTATGAAGAGCGCAGATATTATATTGGCTACCGGTGGCCCCGGTATGGTAAAGGCGGCTTATTCCTCAGGCAAGCCCGCTTTAGGCGTAGGCGCAGGTAATACCCCTGCAATCATCGACAGCTCCGCTGATATAAGACTTGCGGTAAGCTCTATCATCCACTCCAAGACCTTCGACAACGGTATGATTTGTGCATCCGAGCAGTCGGTTATCGTAATCGATAAGATTTACGATAAGGTCAAGAAGGAATTTGCGGCTATGGGCTGCTACTTCCTCAATGAAAAGGAAATCGAAAAGGTCAGAAAGACCATCATCATAAATAACGCACTCAATGCCAAGATAGTAGGTCAGACAGCGGTAAAGATCGCCCAGCTTGCAGGTGTTGAGGTTCCTGCTACTACAAAGGTTCTTATCGGTGAGGTTGAAAACGTAACCCACGATGAAGAATTTGCACACGAAAAGCTTTCTCCCGTTCTTGCTATGTACAAGGCAAAGGACTTCACCGAGGCTGTAGCAAAGGCTGAGGTACTGGTTGCAGAGGGCGGCTTCGGTCACACCTCTTCCCTTTACTGCAATGCGGTAGCAGAAAGAGAAAAGATAGAATATTTCGGCGAAAAGATGAAGACCTGCCGAATTTTAGTAAATACACCCTCCTCTCACGGCGGTATCGGTGATTTATACAACTTCAAGCTCACTCCTTCCCTTACCCTTGGTTGCGGTAGCTGGGGCGGTAACTCGGTATCCGAGAACGTTGGTATAAAGCACTTACTGAACTACAAGACAGTAGCCGAAAGGAGAGAAAATATGCTCTGGATGAGAGTACCTGAAAAGGTTTATTTCAAGAAGGGCTGTATGCCCGTTGCCCTTGACGAGCTGGGCACAGTAATGAATAAAAAGAGAGCCTTTATCGTAACCGACTCCTTCTTATTCCACAACGGCAACACAAAGCCTATTACAGATAAGCTTGACAGCATGGGTATCGTTCACACCACCTTCTTCAACGTAGAGCCCGATCCTACTCTGGCTTCTGCCAAGGAAGGCGCAAAGGCTATGGAATTATTCAAGCCTGACGTTATCATTGCTCTCGGTGGCGGTTCTGCAATGGATGCGGCTAAAATTATGTGGGTACTTTACGAGCATCCCGAGGCTGACTTTATGGATATGGCTATGCGCTTTATCGATATTAGAAAGAGAGTATACAAGTTCCCCAAGATGGGCGAAAAGGCTTATTTCGTAGCTATCCCCACTTCTTCAGGTACAGGTAGTGAATGTACTCCCTTCGCAGTAATCACGGATGAAAAGTCAGGTGTAAAATATCCTCTTGCAGACTACGAATTACTTCCCAATATGGCTATCATCGATACGGATAATATGATGACACAGCCTAAGGGACTTACAAGTGCATCAGGTATTGACGCTCTTACCCACGCCCTTGAAGCATACGCTTCGGTAATGGCTACAGATTATACGGACGGCCTTGCATTAAAGGCTATAAAGAATATATTCGAGTATCTCCCCAGAGCCTACAACGATGGCCTCACAGACGTAAAGGCAAGAGAAAAGATGGCAGACGCTTCTACAATTGCGGGTATTGCCTTCGCTAACGCCTTCCTTGGCGTATGTCACTCAATGGCTCATAAGCTGGGCGCATTCCATCACCTGCCCCACGGCGTGGCAAACGCTCTGCTTATCAATCAGGTTATGAGATACAATGCTGTAGAATGTCCCGTAAAGATGGGTACCTTCTCCCAGTACGACCACCCTCACACCCTTGAAAGATATCTTGAAATTGCCGACTTCCTCGGAATTTCAGGCAAGAGCAAGAAGGATCGCTTTGAAAAGCTCCTTGCAAAGATCGACGCTCTTAAAGCTGAGGTTGGCATAAAGAAGTCCATCAAGGATTACGGCGTTGACGAAAAGGACTTCCTCGACAGACTTGACGCTATGGTAGAGCAGGCATTCGACGATCAGTGTACAGGCGCTAACCCCAGATATCCGCTTATGAGTGAGATAAAGCAGATGTACCTCAATGCCTACTATGGCGTAGACGAAACCGTTTAATTTGCGTTTTCCGTTGTTTTAAACTTATTGCATAGCGGCAACCCCACACCGAAAGGTGTGGGGTTGCCCATTGTGCAGACAATGATTTTGCCCGCCCGTGGCTGATAAAACTGTCCTTAAAGCAAGAAATTTATTGACAATCCGTCAAAATAAGGCTATAATAAATAATGTATGAATAAAAATACAAAACGAAAGGAATTATGAATTATGGCAAAGATGAACGAAGGCTTTTTAAATCTCAAGAAAAGCTATCTTTTTATCGAAATCGGCAAGAGAGTAAGAGAATATATTGAGGCTCACCCTGATAACAAGGTTATCAGAATGGGTATCGGTGACGTTACACAGCCTTTAGCTCCCGTTGTAGTGGAGGCTATGAAGAAGGCGGCTGACGAAATGGGCGTGAAGGAGACCTTCAGAGGCTACGAGGACAGCGGCAGAGGCTACGAATTTTTAAGAGAAGCGGTAGCAGGCTATTACAAGAGCTTCGGCGTTGAAATTGACGCAGAGGAAATCCTCATCAGCGACGGTGCAAAGACAGACTGCGGTAATATCGGTGACATTTTAAGCGCTGACAATGACGTTATCGTTACAGACCCTGCATACCCCGTATACGTTGACTCAAACGTTATGAGCGGCAAGAAGGTACACTATGTAAACTCCAACGAGGCAAACGGCTTTGCGGCTATGCCTGACGAAAATATCAAGGGCGGACTCATCTACCTTTGCTCACCCAACAACCCCACAGGCTCGGTTTACACAAAGGAACAGCTTAAAGAGTGGGTTGACTATGCTATAAAGAATAAGGCTATCATCGTATTTGACGCCGCTTACGAGGCATTCATCTCCGACGAAACACTCCCCCGCAGTATCTTCTGCATCGAGGGTGCAAGACAGTGTGCGGTAGAGATCTGCTCACTTTCAAAGACAGCAGGCTTTACAGGTACAAGATGCGGTTATACAGTAGTACCCAAGGAGCTTATGCTTGAAACTCCCGACGGCGGTGAAATCAGCTTTATGCAGTTATGGTGCAGACGCCAGGGCAGTAAGTTCAACGGCGTAAGCTACCCCGTTCAGCGTGCGGCTGAGGCTGTATTCTCCGAAGAAGGCTTAAAGCAGACAAAGGCAACCATCGCTTTATATATGCAGAATGCAAAGGTTATGGCTGATACCTTCGACGAGCTTGGTATCACCTATACAGGCGGTAAGAACTCCCCCTACATCTGGTTCAAGTGTCCTGATAATATGGACAGCTGGAGCTTCTTTGACAAGCTCTTAAACGAAGCCGAGGTAGTAGGTACTCCCGGTGAGGGCTTTGGTAAGAATGGCGACGGCTGGTTCAGACTGACAGCCTTCAACACTCTCGAAAACACGATAGAAGCTATGGAACGCTTCAAGAAGCTCGTTACAAAGTAATGAGACTTTACAAGGATTGTAGTAATGCGGTAAAGGTAATTTCGCTCATATTCATAATATGCGGAATTATCTTTATTTCGCTTTTCATACCCGCAACCTTCATAAGGGTATGGAATACGGGTACATATTTCGGATATGCGATAGGGATTCTGACTATAGCTCTCGGCATACTTATGCCGGTAGCCATAACCCATAGAAAAAGGGCTGTAAGAT
Source organism: Ruminiclostridium sp. (assembly GCA_017465545.1). Classification (GTDB taxonomy): domain Bacteria; phylum Bacillota; class Clostridia; order Oscillospirales; family Ruminococcaceae; genus Ruminiclostridium_E. The sequence continues at coordinate 5,022 of JAFTVY010000023.1, read as the reverse complement.
ATATCTACCGTGGCGGACTTATAGTCTATGCCCTGCTTGGAATATACGCCGTGACTCTGTCAGGCTTTATGCTTTTTTCGATGAACAACGCTCCTGAAAAGGACAGTCAGCGCACGGTGATAGTGCTTGGCTGTCAGGTAAAGAAAAGCGGCCCTTCCCTGATGCTGACAAAGCGACTGGAAAAGGCTTATGCTTATCTGACACAGAATCCTGACGCTATCTGCATAGTTTCAGGCGGCAAGGGTGACGACGAGCATATCAGCGAGGCGCAGGCAATGTATGACTGGCTTACAGAAAAGGGAATAGATAAAGGCCGTATCACAAAAGAGGACAGATCCACCAGCACTATGGAAAATCTCAGATTCACAAAGGAGATTTTAGAGCAGAAGGGTAGAAATACCGAGGTCATACTGGTAACCGACGGTTTCCATCAGTGCCGTGCTTCCCTGCAGGCAAGGTCACTTGGATATGATACGAGGAATTTAAGCTCCGACACTCCCTGGTTCCTTTTACCCTCCTACTGGGTGAGGGAATGGTTTGCACTCAGCTACGAATTTGTTTTTGGTTGATTTGACAAAATTATGACGTATAATTTTGTATAGTATGAAGGCATTTTTCTATTGCAAAATTTCCCGTAAAATGCTATACTATAATTAGTGTTTTAAGATATATATTAACGTATCAGTTTTTAAAAAAATTGGGGACGGTTTTACCGCTCGTGAAAGGAATGATTTGATATGGCAAAAGAAATTTCAAAGGCAAAGATACTTATCTGCGACGATTCTATGATGATCAGAAAAAAGATGAAGGCTCTTTTATCTGATTACGGCATTACAGAGCTTTATGAAGCGACAAACGGCAGAGAGGCTGTAGAAAAGTTCGTAGAGGTTACTCCCGATATTACCTTTATGGATATCGTAATGCCTGAAATGACAGGCGTAGAGGCTTTAAAGATGATAAAGACCTCCGCTCCCGATGCAAAGATAATCATGGCAACGTCAATCGGTACAGAGGGCAATCTCTCTGAGGCTATAAAGTACGGCGCAAACGATTTCCTTCAGAAGCCCGTAGAAGAAGAACAGCTCAGAAAGCTGCTTGATAACTATTTCAAGGAGGCATAAAAAGTGTTTACGCAATTTTTCGGAAGCTATCTTTTAAATCATAAAATAATCTCCGCTGACAACTTAAAGGTTGCAATGGAGAAGAAGGACAGCACAAGAGTAAAGCTGGGCGTCCTTGCAATCAATGCAGGCTATATGACGGCAAAGCAGGTTGACGCTGTACACAGAAAACAGCAGACCGTTGATAAGAGAATAGGTGACATCGCAGTAGAGATGGGCTATCTCACAAACGAGCAGGTAGAAGAGCTTTTAAGCTCCCAGAAGACAGGCTGTCTGTTACTCGGTCAGGCTCTTGTTGATATGGGCTGTCTCACAAATGAAGAATTCGAGCAGGTACTTACTGACTATAAGAAGGAAAACAATCTTACAGACAGCGACTTCACAGCAGACGATAATCAGAAGACTGCAAGCGTTATTTCCGCATTCTACAATATCGAAGGCGAATACGCTACCTACTGCTCCGAATATATCAACATACTTTTTAAAAACCTCATCCGTTTTGTAGGCGATGATTTCACACCCCTTGCAGATGCTGAAATAAAGAACAGCGATACTGTAGTAAAGCAGGTTATCGGTGGTGACTTCTCCGCTCTTACAGCTATCAGCGCAGGCGATGAGGCGGCTATCGTATTTGCTTCCCGCTACAGCGAGGAGGAGCTTTCAGAAAACGACGCTTATACAAAGGACGTTATCAGCGAGTTCTTAAACTTAAGCAACGGACTTTATACGGTAAATATTTCAAACTCCACAGGTAAGGAATTAAGCCTTAAGCCCCAGGAGCATATCACAGCTACTGAGCTTACAGCCGCTGAAGCAAAGCTTACTCTCAGAATCCCCGTAGAGTTCTCCTTCGGCATCGTAACCTTCACAATTGCCGTGCTTTAATTAAAGCCCATATGACCGGGCAGGTAATTTTTATCGCTTGCTCGGTTATAATTATGTATAGAAATAAAAGTTTAGACGCAGTTAACGAAGACGGGTTAGAATATAAAAAGCTCTTCGTTAGTGCAAGGCGGCTTTGCGCCACTTGAATGTGTTAAGAGAAAAGTAGAACAAAAACGTAAATTTTACAAGAGGTACATTAAATGTCAATACAGACCTTTCAGAGTTTCGATATTCTTTGTATTCTGACGCTTATAGGCGGTCTTGCCCTCTTCCTTTTCGGTATGAACTCCATGGGACAGGGTCTTGAAAAGCTGTCAGGCTCAAGCCTTGAAAGAATACTCGAAAAGCTCACGTCAAACCCCATAAAGGGCGTATTTTTAGGCGCTCTTGTAACAGCGGTAATCCAGTCGTCGTCAGCTACCACGGTTATGGTGGTCGGCTTTGTAAACTCCGGTATTATGAAGCTGTCCCAGGCGGTAGGCGTAATTATGGGTGCCAATATCGGTACTACTATGACTGCGTGGATATTATCCCTTACGGGCGTTGAGGGTGAAGGCATTATGCAGTTTTTCAAGCCTGCCTTCTTCACTCCTATACTTGCTATCATCGGTATGATACTCGTTATGATGTGCAAATCCGCAAAGAAGAAGGATATAGGTACTATCCTTGTGGGCTTTGCAATTCTGATGACAGGTATGAACCTTATGAGTGCGGCTGTAAAGCCTCTTGAAACAAACCCCGACTTCCAGAATATACTTACTCTCTTTACAAACCCCTTATTAGGTATACTTGCAGGTGCGGTGCTTACCGCTATTATACAAAGCTCCTCGGCTTCTGTCGGTATACTTCAGGCGGTGGCGTCAACGGGCGCTATAAACTTCAATATGGCAGTTCCTATTCTGATGGGACAAAATATAGGTACCTGCGTAACCGCTATGCTTTCCTCTGTGGGTGCTAATAAGAATGCAAAGCGTGCGGCAGTAATTCACCTTTACTTTAACGTTATCGGTACCTTAATCTTTATGATAGTTTACTATACCGTGACCTCTCTTGTTGATATCCCGATGCTTGAGGGTGAAGTTACCGAGACGGGTATCGCTATAGTGCATACCGCCTTCAACGTATTTGCAACGGCTCTTCTGCTTCCCTTCAATAAGTTACTTGTAAAGCTCGCTTGCGCTACTATCCGTGATGATAAGAACGAAGCGGCAGCAGCAGAGGATCAGTTCAGCGCACTTGAAACAAGACTTCTTGCAACTCCCTCAGTTGCGCTTGAACAGTGTAAGTCTGTAGCGGTAAAAATGGCAGAATGCTCAAGAGATACGTTAAAGCTCTCCATTTCCCTGCTGTCAAGATACAATGACAGAGATGCGGAAATAATTATCGAAAACGAGGATGTTATAGACAGCTACGAGGACAAGCTGGGCAGCTATTTGTTACAGCTCGGCTCCAAGAACCTGACGGTAAACGATAGCCAGACGGTAAATAAGCTTCTTCATTGCATAGGCGACTTTGAAAGAATTTCCGACCACGCCGTAAATATTATGGAATGCGCAAAGGAAATGAACGAAAAGGGACTGCAGTTCTCAAAGAAGGCTACCGAGGAAATAAATATTTTCGGAAATGCTATAATCGAAATAATCGATACGGCTATGATAGCCTTTGAGCATGACGACGTAGAAATGGCAAAGGCTGTAGAGCCTTTAGAAGAGGTTATCGACCACATCCGCACCGAAGTAAGAAGCCGTCACATCAAGAGACTCCGCAAGGGCAAATGCACTATCGAGATGGGCTTCGTACTGACCGACCTTATCACAAACTACGAGCGAGTAGCAGACCATTGCTCCAATATCGCAGTTTGTATGATTCAGGTACACGATAATAATAACTTTGATATGCACGGCTATCTGAACGATCTTAAATCCGCAAGCAACGAGGAATTTACAAACAAGTTCAGAGCCTACAGCGAAAAGTATATGCTGCCGTAAGGCTATATGAAAGGACAGGCTATGATAACGTCAATAAACAGCGTTCAGGAAATGGAAGTTGCGGCAAAATTCATTGCCGATAAAATGAAGAGCGATCCCGAATTTGAAGCAAGGATGCTTAAGAACCAGAAAAGAACACTTTGCGAATTACTTGATCCCCGCTTATCAAATCCCGTATGGCTGGATATGACCATTGAAAGAGCATTGCAGATTTATAACGGATAATAAATTCAGGCGGACAATAGAAATTTGTCCGCCTGTTAAAATTAAAAGGAGTATATAATTATGAGAGAAATGCAGCAGCAGATGATTAAAAACGCAGAAATAATAGCTCAGAGAATGAAAAGCGATCCCGCTTTTATGGCAGATTTTAATGCCGATCCCAAAGCGGCAATTGTTAAGATAGAGGGTATTGAGGTTCCCGACGTCATGCTCGATCTCACTATCGCAAGAGCAAGACAGCAGTATGCAATGAGTATTGTCGGTTGATAACACCAGACTCCGATTTAAATAACTTTCAAATTGAAATTTGACGGCGTGCCATTGCCCTAAAGGGCGCCGCAGTATTTCATACTGCTGCCGTGGGCAATTCCGCCTTTTTACAGAATGCGATTTGCGAAGATTCGTTGACGGCGGTTTCACACATTGGTTGTAATTCAAGTTGAAATTTGTCGGAGAGATTGGTGTAATATAAATAACGGGTCGTCGGGGTTAAAAACGGGTCGTCAGGGGACATACCCTAAAGGGTGCCGCAGTCCTTACGGACTACTCGCCGACCCCTACATTTCCCCTATAAAATCTAGAGGCAATTCAAAATAATAAAAGGCTCGCAATCTCCGTATTACACGGGGTTTGGGGCGAAGCCCCAAGCAGGGCACCGGGGCGGCGAGCCCCCATTTTTCCCCCTTTCCTCAGGGGAAAGGGGGTCAGGGGGATTGGGGCTACAATAACCCGAGCGGAGCGATAAACCCCAATTTGTCGACGGGTTGCACCATCAAAAAATGTGGTAATATATGCGGGGCGTCAGG
>JAFTVY010000022.1 GCA_017465545.1 Ruminiclostridium sp. | reverse complement strand
CCTTAAAGCTTACCGATATTGAGCCTAATAAGGATCAGCCAAGAAAGAATTTCGATATAGAAGCTCTCAAGACTCTTGCAGATTCTATAAGACTTAACGGTATCATCCAACCTCTGCTCGTTCGCCAGCTTCCTGACGGATCCTACCAGATAGTAGCAGGTGAAAGACGTTGGAGAGCCGCTAAAATGGCAGGTCTTACTGAGGTTCCCGTATTCGTTAAGGAGCTTACCGACCAGCAGACACAGCAGATTGCTCTTATCGAAAATCTGCAGAGAGAAAACCTCAACCCCATAGAAGAAGCTCTCGGCTATAAGGAGCTTATCGAAAAGTACGATATGACTCACGAGGAGGTCGCAAAGGTTGTCGGCAAGGCAAGAGCCTCCATCAGTAACGCTTTACGTCTCCTTGACCTTCCCGAAGCTATCAGGGATCTGGTTGAGAGTAAGGATCTTTCGTCCGGTCACGCAAAGGTACTTCTCAGCGTAAAGGATAATAAAAACGTGGTTGACCTCGCTTTCAGGGCGGCTACTAAAGAGGTTTCTGTAAGAGAGCTTGAAAGAATGGTTAAAAACCTCGATAAGCCCGAAAAGGAAGAAAAGCCTAAGGACAGATTCTTTACCGAGGCAGAAATAAGCCTCTCCGCCGCTTTAGGTACTGCGGTTAGAGTCGTACCCGGCAAGAAAAAGAACGTGCTTGAAATCGACTTCTTCTCAAATGAGGAGTTAAGCGAAATTATAAATAAACTGGCTAAAAATTAACTTTTATATATAAGGAAGGCAAAGAAAATGATCGACATTAAATTTTTAAGAGAAAACCCTGATGTGGTTAAGGAAAACATCAAGAAGAAATTCCAGGACAGCAAGCTCCCCCTCGTTGACGAGGTTATAGCTCTCGATAAGGAGCTTCGTTCCTATCAGTTAAAGGCTGATACTCTCCGTGGCGACAGAAACAGACTCTCCAAGGAGATCGGCGGTCTTATGGCTAAGGGACAGAAGGAAGAGGCTGAAAAGGTTAAGGCTCAGGTTAAGGCCTTCTCCGACGAACTGGCTGAATGCGAAGCAAAGGAAACAGAGCTTTCAGAAAAGGTTAAGCAGATAATGATGACTATCCCCAACATTATCGATCCCTCCGTTCCTATCGGTAAGGATGACAGCGAAAACGTTGAGATTGAAAAGTTTGGCGAGCCCTTCGTTCCCGAATTTGATATCCCTTACCACAGCGAAATTATGGAAAGCCTCGGCGGTCTTGATTTAGACAGCGCAAGAAAGGTTGCAGGTAACGGCTTCTACTACCTTATGGGCGATATCGCAAGACTCCACTCCGCAATTATCTCCTATGCCCGTGACTTTATGATTGAACGTGGCTTCACATACTGCATCCCTCCCTTTATGATTCGTAGCAACGTTGTAACCGGCGTTATGTCCTTTGCAGAAATGGACGCTATGATGTACAAGATTGAGGGCGAGGATCTTTACCTCATCGGTACAAGTGAACACTCCATGATCGGTAAGTTCATCGATACTATCAATGAAGAAGAAAAGCTCCCCTATACTCTTACCAGTTACTCTCCCTGCTTCAGAAAGGAAAAGGGCGCTCACGGTATCGAGGAAAGAGGCGTTTACAGAATTCACCAGTTTGAAAAGCAGGAAATGATAGTTGTCTGCAAGCCTGAAGACAGCGCAGAATGGTTCCACAAGCTCTGGAAGAATACAGTCGATCTCTTCAGATCTATGGATATCCCCGTAAGAACTATCGAATGCTGCTCCGGTGACCTGGCTGACCTCAAGGTTAAGTCCTATGACGTAGAAGCATGGTCTCCCAGACAGAAGAAGTATTTCGAAGTCGGTAGCTGCTCCAACCTCGGTGACGCTCAGGCAAGAAGACTTAAGATCCGTATCAAGAATAAGGAAAAGGGCAACTACTTCGCACATACTCTCAACAACACCGTTGTTGCTCCTCCCAGAATGCTCATCGCATTCCTTGAAAACAATCTCTGCGAGGATGGAAGCATCCGTATCCCTGAGGTACTTCGCAGCTATATGGGCGGTATCGATAAGATTACTAAGTAAATAAATGGAAATTACCGTACAGTATAGCCAAAATTATACTGTACGGTTTTTTATTTCAGGAGAATTAAAGAAGCAATGGAAAACTACAAGCACACAGAAACCTTCACGGTGGATTTTGCCGACTGTGACAGAAAATACGATTTAAAGCCGGCAACCCTGATGGCGTGGGCGTTTGAGCTGGCAGGAAGCCACCTTGCAAGCCGCAATATAACAAGGGAACAGATGTGGGAGGATGGTCAGGTATTTTTACTTACAAAGACCTGCATAAGCTTTGACAGAGTACCCGTATATCACGATAAGGTAAAGTTCACCACCTGGGAAGGCGGAACAAAGGGTTCCCAGTTTATAAGAAGATATTCTGTCACCGACGAAAGCGGAAACGCCTTCTGTGATAGTGAAAGTATGTGGGTGCTGGTAAATCCTCACACTCACAAGCTCTACCGCCCCAGCGAATATATCTATGGTCAGCTGACTCTCGACGAGGAGACCGAAGCGAAGATTGAGAAGATAAAGATTGAGGGCGAGGAATTTGTAAAGCAATATACCTTTGTATACAGCGACCTTGATCCCAACGGCCACGTGAACAACGGTACTTATTTAAGACTGCTAAGCGACGTTCTCCCCGAGGATTTAAGGGAAAGACATTACAAAAAGCTGAATATAAATTTCGCCAGAGAATGTATGGAAGGCGACACTATTTCATTATATATGAAGAGGCAAGGCGACACCATTTATTTCTGCGGCAGACTTGCCGAAGGCAAAAACAACATCGAAATCATCGCCGACTTTGCGGTCGGTGACCGCTGACAACTCCGCCTTTTTAAAGAATGCGATTTGCGAAGATTCGTTGACGGCGGTTTCACATATTGGATGTATTTCAAATTGAAATTTGACGGGGAGATTGGTGTAATATGAAAACGGGGCGTCGGGGACGCCGCCCCCTACACGCTCTCCGCTATATTGGTGGGAAATGTAGGGGTCGGCGTCCTCGACGACCCGCATAAATTACCACAATTTTTTTGAAACATCTCCCCGACAAATTTCAATTTATTATTTTCCCCTCATCCGTCACCTGCGGTGACACCTTCTCCCTCGGGAGAAGGCTTTATAATGCGCCTTTTAAAATCCATCAATTGCCGCAGGCGAGTAATTATTGCCATAGGCAATAACTGCGGCAGTTGACAAAATCTATGATTTTGTCAACATATGATTCCCACAACTTCATGCGTAGCACGAAACATCACTCGGCGTAGCCGTACATCACTTTGCTGTAGGCAAAACATCACTTCGTGCAAGGCACGATACATCACTTTGAAATTTGTGAAACAAATTTCAATTTGTACTCTACCATTGGTTTATATCTCCCCATTCAACCAATGGTGGGTGTATTTTATTGTACTGATGATCTATACTGAAGATAAAGGAGGACGTTATGGATCAGATAAAAATCGGTAGATTCATTGCAGAGAGCAGAAAAAAAGTAAAATTAACACAAATACAGTTAGCAGAAAAACTCGGTATCACTGACAAAGCAATATCTAAATGGGAAACGGGTAAATCTATGCCCGATACGGCTATTATGTTACAGCTGTGTGATATTCTTGAAATCAGCGTAAATGAATTATTAAGTGGGGAGAAGATCAGTATGGAAAACACTAATCAGAAAAATGAACAGCTTTTGCTCGATATGTCAAAGGAATTGGAAAGAAAAAACAAGACGGTATGGACTTCAATGTGGGTGATTATGATAATAAGTATGACCGCCCTGTTTGCAGGTATCCTGATTGCCGCATTTCTGATACCCGAAGGGGTATGGCAGCTTGTTACAATTATAGGTATATGTATTGTGTTTCTTATTCCTTGCTTTTATGCACTAAAGCTAGAAGTAAGTGTAGGTGCTTATAAGTGTAAAAACTGCGGACACGAAATCGTTCCGACTTTCCGGCAGGCATTGATGGCGATGCACAGAGGAACTACTCGCTACTTAAAGTGTCCTGATTGTAAGAAACGCACCTGGTGTAAAAAAGTATTGAAAAAATGATGTCTTGAAAAAATTTAAAATTTCCTCTTGACAAATCATTAATAACAGTATATACTGTATATATAACACATAAACAGTATAACGAAAGGTTATTTAAAATGAAAGAGAAGAAGAAAAAGACTGCGTCTGAAAAATTCGTTTCACCTTTATATTTTATAGTATTTGCCCTTATAGGTGCGGCAATGGGCGGCGTGGTTATATTTTTTGAAGAAAAAATCTTCGGAGAGGACCCGACCGCAATGCAGAGCTTTACGTTCTTGCTGGGTAGCTTTGTACTGATGCTGATATCCTTCATCCCTCACGTTATAGTACATGAGGCGGGACACCTTGTGGGCGGACTTTTAAGCGGATATAAGTTTGTTTCCTTCAGAATTTTCGGACTTATGCTGATAAAAACAGAGGAAAAGATATGTTTCAAGAGTCTTTCTCTTGCCGGCACGGGCGGTCAATGTCTTATGAGCCCGCCTGAAATGAAGGACGGAAAGTTTCCTGTTTTCCTTTACAATCTGGGCGGCAGTCTGATGAATCTTATTTTCAGTATAGCTTTAGTGGTTATTGCCGTTATAGTAAAGGATTATGCAATAGCCTCCTGCGTTCTTATAATACTGTCCCTTCTTGGCTTTGCCTTTGCTCTGACCAACGGAATCCCGATAAACTCAGGACTTGTCGCAAATGATGGCTATAATGCGTTAAAGCTGTCCCGCAACAAGCCTGCTTTACGTTCTTTATTCATCCAGATGAAGATGAATGAGATGTTAGCTTATGGCAAGGGGCTGGATGAAATGCCGGAGGAATGGTTTGAAATTCCTTCAGATGAAGAAATGAAAAACGTAATAACTGCGGCACTGGGTGTTTTCGGTTGTAACTACCTTATGTTAAAGGGAGAATTTGAAAAGGCTGATAGCACTATAGAGCATCTTCTTTCCATCGAAAACGGAATTGCAGGAGTACATAAAAATCTTATGCTGTGTGACAGAATCTATTTAAGGCTTATTGCAGATGATACCGAAACTGCCGCAAGGCTTTACGATGAGGATTTAAAGAAGTTTATAAAATCCATGAAGAACTTCCCGCAGGTTATCAGAACAAATTACGTTATTGCTCTATTGCTTGAAAAGGATAACGTCAAGGCAGAGGAATACGTAAAGCAAATGCAGAAAATCGAAAAGAACTATCCCTATCCCAAGGATCTGAAGATGGAAAAGGATCTTATGGAAATAGCAAAAAACCGTAGATTAGCAGGAGAAAAATCATGATCTGTCCCTACTGCTCAAAGGAAATGAAAAAAGGCGTTATATCAGGCGATGGCAGAAGCAAGGTATTCTGGGAGCCTGAAAACGAAAAGCTTGATATGTTGGATAAGCTTATCGGAAAGGGTATGATTGACGCAAAATACTCCCTTTCAAAATTTACAATAGAAGCTGATTATTGCGAAGGCTGTAAGAAAATGATCTTCAGTACGAATATATCAAACAGCATAATCAATTGATATGTAAAGTAATCAGGATAAAAATTCCAAAACTAAAATAAAAAGATTACTAAAAACATATTGACAATATTTCCACATTGTGCTATAATCATAGTTAATTGAGGTAAATAAAATTTACCTTGTTGAATAATCATCAGTAAGAAAGGAACGAAAAATGCTTAAAATCAGAAGTTTAGAGAAAAGCTACGGTAGCTTCAAGGTACTTAAAGGGCTGAATATGACCGTCAACAAGGGCGACGTATACGGCTTTTTAGGAAAGAACGGCTGTGGCAAATCCACAACAATGAATATAGTATCAAACATCATCCCCAAAGGAACGGGAACTGTTACCTTCGGCAAGGAGGATATAAAGATAGGCTATCTGCCTGAAAGTCCTGCCATGTTCGATTATATGAACGGCTACGAATATCTCGAATATATCGCCGCTTGCTGCCAGTACAAGGGTGACGTAAAGGCGAGAATAAACGAGGTACTTACTTTAACAGGTATGCTTGACGGTGGCAAGAGAAGAATAAAGGGCTATTCAAGAGGTATGAACCAGAGACTTGGTATAGCGGCTACTATCTTTGATTCCCCCGATTTACTTATCCTTGACGAGCCTACTTCAGCTCTCGATCCTCAGGGCAGAGCAGAGGTAATGAATATCATAACCGAGCTTGCAAAGACAGGTACTACTATTATATTATGTACCCACATTCTTTCCGACGTAGAAAGAGTGGCAAACCGTGTGGGCATTGTCCGTGACGGCGTTATGGCGGTTGAGGGCGATATTGACGAAATCAGACAGTCATTTGAAGAAAAGAGCAAAAAGCTTGTGTTTACAACCTTCAAGGATAGTAAGCAGGCTGTAGAAGTTGCAAAGGATATTACAGGCAGTAATCCTGATTTTGATGAAAAGACAGGCGAGATCTCTATACCCGTTCTTCCCGAAGAGGATGGAGAGGCAAAGGCGAAGCTTTTACTTGACGGTCTTTTAAAGGCCGGAATAGTACCTGAGAGCTTTGAGCTGAGCAAGAAATCTCTCGAAGAAATTTATCTGGAAACAATAAGCTGACAGGAGGGACGGAATAATGTTTTTAGCAGGTATTAAAAAGGAGCTCAAGCTCTTTACACGTGGCTTCAGATTCTGGGGCATACTAATTGCGATTATCGGTATTGCTGTTGCATATCCCGGTATGTATAAGCTTATAGAGCTGATGGCTGATATGCTGGAGAACCTCAGCGCAGAGGCGGGCGTTGAAATGGATGCGGCGATTAATTCCGTAACTGAAATGATGGACAGTCTTGCGATGCTGTACGGCGGTTCACTTTCAAACGTAGGATATTATATGGGTATACTGAGCTTTACGGCAGAAGGCTTCCTCATTATGGGACTTTTACTTATGGCTACGGCAGGTGGCGAACAGAAAAAGCGTTCCGTAATAATGCCCAACTGTGCAGGTCTTACTCCTGCGGGCTACGTTGTCCCCAAGTTCGTTTTATATCCCGTAATAATTGGTGTGCTTGCATTCCTCGGCACAATTCTTACAGCCTTTGTATCCCAGGCTATGTTCGGTGATCCTATCGCCTTTGATACTATGATGTTCAGCGGAAGCTGTGTAGCCTTTTATATAGTATTCATGGTTTCGGTTTACTTCCTTTTCGGTATTGCAACAGGCAGACCCGGTATCGGTGTTGTGGTAATGTACTTTGGTGCGTCCATATTCCCGACAATACTCAACGCCTTCGGAATCAACAAGTACAATCCCTTCTCCCTTCAGGGAATGATAATGACCTCTGTGTCTGACGCTGATATGCAGGACTACTGGCTCAGCGTTGTAATAACGCTTGTACTTGCAGTTATCTGCTGTCTGCTGTCTCTTGTAATTACAACGGTAAGAAGAATTGATAACTCTGAAGGAGAAGCAAATCTATAATGGAAGATTTAATAGAATTTTTCGGAGAGCTTATACTTGAAGGCGCGCAGGAGCTTATAGATTCCAAAAGCACACCGTTACCCGTAAAGATAATAGCCTTTGTGATTCTTACAATCTTTTATTGCGGTCTGGCAATAATCTGTGTTATCGGTGTAGTAAGCTGTGCGGAATGGTATCTCAAAATCCTGCTTGGTCTGGTAGCGGCAGCAAGTCTCTTCCTTGCAGGGAAGATGTACTGGAAGCTCCTCACAAGAAAAAGAAGAGGATAATCCCGATAATAAATAACTGTATGTAAAATGTGCAAAATATTATACGAAGCGTAGAACAAGAGGTGATACAGATTGAGGATATTAAAGGCTGTAATGAAAACACTCGGAGAGCTTTTTTCAGGCTTTGAGGACGAAAGGATAACCGACAGCAACAAAAAGCTTGCGGTAATACAGACGGGCGTTGCGATATTTACAATAATCTTCTGTCTGTGCCTGATAGCCTTATGGGTAGTGGGACTTTACGTTTCTAAATACGTTATAATAAGAGTAATACTCGGCCTCATCGGCTTTATAGCGATTGCTCTTATTATGAGAATGATATGCCTTTTATCAAGAAGTGTTCGTAAAAAATAGAATAATATAATTACAGTGGGTATAACTAATAGATTGTTATACCCACTGTTGTTTACAATCGGGTATATTTATGGAAATATACTATTGAAAAAAGATACGTAATAGAGTATAATTAAATAAAATAATAAAAGGAAGGAAATATTATGAAGAAAAAAATTGCGCTTTTACTGGTAGCAGCTACAATGGTCGGAACGCTTTCCGGTTGTGTAGTAAAAGAAGACGAGGAGGTAAGCATGCCCGGTCTTCCCGGTACGCCTCCTTTAAAGGAAACCGGTGAAACTATAATACCGGCAGAAACAGTGGCAACTATCCCGCCTGAAACTACAACGACAGAAACAACGGCTCCCGTTCCAGAAGAGCCCGAAGCAACACAGATAAGCAGTAAGCCGTTTTATTTTAACTACAATTCCGATTATATGGCATTCACAGAGAACGGCAAGCATTATCTTTATAATCTTACCACAGGAAAAATGACACAGATTCCGGTGGAAAAGGGAAGCCTTATTTATGCGGAGGGAAAACTTGCTCTCATCTCGGATAGTATCAGTGTACAGATATACGATATTGAAAAAGGCGAACTGGTTTCTGAAACTGACGGGATTACCGTTAGCTATGCAAGCAGCGTGAATGATGCTGCACTTGTAACAAAGGAAGACGGAGATAAAATGGCATTTGGCGTTATAGGTAATGATTGTGAATGGAAGCATGAACTAACGTCAGAGCTTGCGATAAATAAGCATAATGAGCTGACAATGGACGTTCTCAAAGATGCCACCTATTGCCTTAACGGTGAAATGATTCTCATGATGACGAAAAAGGGAAAATTTCTTTATTCCTATGTAAATGATACAGTTGTTCCCCTCGAAAATGATCTTGTGGAGATATCATCTTATAACAGATTATTAATTCGCGAAGATAAGAATATAGTATGTATTGATACTAACACAGGCGAAACCTCCGTTGTTTATGAGTGCGGAAAAACTCCCACGATATACACAGATAATCAGTACATTTTCTTCAAGGATAAGGATGGTACCGGTCATAAATACGTAGTAATAGATAAAACAACTCTTAAAGAGGTAGAATTTGATTTAAGTGCACATTCGGTTTACAACATACATGGTGCATATGGCGACAAGGTTGTCTTCACATCCAAAAAGTCTGAGGAGGAATATCACGCTGTTGTTGCTGACAAGAGCGGTAAAATCCTTGCGGATACTATTCCCGGCGAATTCGCTATCGAAGGCGGCGTTTACGATAAGGCAAGATATTCGGTTTATTTTAATGGTGATAACGTAATTCTTGACAGTGCTGCAATCAGCGGTGAATATCCCGATTATATTATAGATTGTGCAGGCGGCAAGGTTACAAAGACTGACTATAAAATCTGGAATGTGAATAAGTCAGGTAAAATGCTTGTAGAAGTACCGGATGGTCAGAATAAGGGATTCTATCTTATAGATACGAATAACGAGATCAATACTCTTATAAATCCTTTGGATGCGTAAAGAACATTTATATTTATGTAAGGAAGAGCAGTTTTCGGCTGCTCTTTTTTATTTTATATAGGTACAAGATACAGTATCTGAATTATTTGCATACACTATATATTATATCAAAAAAATATTTTAAAAAATTTTTTAAAAAAGCTTGACATTTGTTTTTAAATATGTTATAATATATAGGCACTCTTCGAGAGGGTAAAAAAATCACGGAACGGCAGAAAAGGGTTCAGCCTTTTTGTAAAGCGGTTTCAGGGATTTTCAGTCAAAAAACTTTTTTAAAAAAATTAAAAAAAGTGCTTGACAAAGAGTCGAAGATGTGATATAATAAATAAGCTGTCCGCTGAGAGGACAGAAGAGAGTTCCTTGAAAATTGAACAATACAGAATTAAAACAATTACCTTGAGATTCTTGAGAGTAACTCGAAAGAAACGAAAGAAATTCTGGATAGACAAATAACATTAAGAATGTTAGCGTTTAGGACAGAGCGAATCAAACGAT
>JAFTVY010000021.1 GCA_017465545.1 Ruminiclostridium sp. | reverse complement strand
CCCAGACCCCCTTCCCCCTTAGGGAATATATTTCGGCAAAAGTATTTGCCGAAATTGTCGCAGTTCTACGAACTGCTGGGGCTGGGAGCAGTCCGATAGGACTGCGTGACTTTATGAAAATGCAATTTTCATAAAGTTTAGGCTACCGCCCCTGTGCCCTGCTTGGGGCTACGCCCCAAGCCCCGTGTAATACGGAGATTGCGAGCCTTTTATTATTTTGAATTGCCACAAGATTTTATAAAGGAAATGTAGGGGGCGACGTCCTCGACGCCCCGCATAAATCACCGCAATTTTTGATGGTGCAACTCGCCGCAAAATTACAATTTGACATATAATCAATATGTGTCCCCGCCGTCAACGAGGTTACGCCGACATCGATTATGTCCAAAGGCGGAACTGGGAACGGCAGCAGTATGAAATACTGCGGCGCCCTTTAGGGCAATGGCACGCCGTCAAATTTACAATTCATACCGAAAAAATAAAAGCCGCTTCGTGTGAAGCGGCTTCGATAATTTCAATTTACTTATCTGTCAAGAATAAGCTTTGTAAGCTCTACAGGGTTTACAATAACGCCATCCTTGTATACTCTCATATTGCCTGAAGCGATTTCGTCAATGAGGATAACTTCATCGTTGTTGTAACCGAATTCAAACTTGATATCCCATAAATCAAGACCGATGGACTTTAAGTCGTCAGCAACAATCTTTGTAATCTTGAGTGTCTGTTCCTTCATACTCTCGAACATTTCAGGTGACATTACGCCAAGAGCTGCAAGACCTTCGCTTGTTACCAGGGGATCGCCCTTTGCGTCGTTCTTGAAGGTGCATTCTACATAGCCACCCTCTAAAACTGTACCATCAGCGATATATTCGCCATATCTGCGGATGAAGCTGCCTGTAGCAACTAAACGGCAGATAACTTCGAGGCCGTGACCGAATACCTTACCGGGTAATACTTCCATGGTAGCGTTGTCAACGTCAGCACTTACGTAGTGAGTCTTGATGCCGGCCTTCTTTAAAAGCTCGAAGTAGTAGATAGATGTCTTGAGGTTTTCCTTACCGATACCGTCGATTGTAAGACCAACTGTGTTTTCACCGGGATCGAAAACGCCGTCCTTACCTGTGCAGTCATCCTTGAACTTGAGCATTACGTTGCCGTTGTCAAGGCTGTAAACGTCCTTTGTCTTGCCTGTGTAGATCTTTTCCATAGGGGGTTGTCCTTTCTTTTTGTGAATTTATTTTCCTCTAAAATTTTAATACAAATCACCCTTGTTGTCAAGGGTTTTTTTATAAGTTTTTCAAGTGTATAAAAAATTTTTCTTCCTGTTATACAGTATGTGGTTAAATTCAATAAAAATTCTTCTCATCGTCTGTGAAGCACCGCTTTTTTAAGAACGTTACTTACGGGATAAGCGGCGAAAATGCATATTATATCCTTTATTATATATGGAAGTGAAGCTGTCAGAAAGGCGGTCGGAAAATCCGTACCCATAACAAGCATAAACTGCATAATCCCACAGATATGACACAGTAAAAGTCCCGTGATACCGAGTGCGATAGCCGTGATATGGCGGTATCTGCCGCTCTTTTCTGATAACCCGAAGCCACCGCATAAAAGACATAATGGAATAAAGCCTGATATAAAGCCGCCCGTTGCTCCGAAAAGCACCGAAAAGCCGCCCCGCATTCCTGCAAAAACGGGAACACCCACCATACCGATAAGTATATATAATATAACCGATACAGTTCCTGTAACGCTGCCTGCAAAATATCCGCAGAGAGCTATAGCGAAGCATTGCAGGGATATGGGTATCATCGATGGCATCGGTATCGCAATAAGTGACAGCAGGGAAATAACTGCTGTCAGCATAGCGCACAGGACCATTTTCTGAGTTTTTGCCTTCATCAGAAGAATACACCCGTCACGAATATCTCAATACCGATAAGTATCAGGATCACACCGCCTGCAATACCTGCCTTATCTGCAAATCTTGTGCCGAATTTCTTGCCGATAATAACACCTGCAAGGCAGATTATAAAGGTTACCGCCATAATTAAAAGTACGGCAATAAGTGCCTTGAGAAATTCATATTCCGCAATGGTAAAGCCTACCGAAAGGGCGTCTATCGAGGTTGCAAGAGCCTGCACTAAAAGAAGTGTGAAGGTGAGGCTGTGCTTTTCCTCTTCACCGTTTTTATGCTTTATGGCATCAAAAAGCATCTTGCCACCGATAAAGCATAAAAGCACCAGAGCTATGTAGGGTATTACCTTCTGAAAGCTATTGAAATACTGCAGTATTGTATGTACACATACCCAGCCTATCATAGGCATTAACCCTTGAAAAAATGCAAACATACCTGCAATGCCGAGAGTTTTCGGCTTTTTCATATGAGGCTCGTTCAGACCGTTGGCAAGGGATACCGAAAAAGCGTCCATGGCAAGTCCGATGCCGAGTAACAGGTTTGTTACAAAAAACATAAAAGTAAGCTCCATAGCTTTTACCTTCCTTTTTGTCAGATTCGGATACTAATCTATATTATTTTTGTCCGCATAAAATAACCCGATTACACAGCTGATATAATCGGGTAGATGCTTACGTTACAGCATATGCAGTTTTTTTGTAGCGTAGGCGTTAAGGGACATATCGGCAATATTTCCCGCCAGATATTCATAATACGCCTGACAGCCTATCATCGCCGCATTGTCACCGCAAAGGGAAAGCTCAGGAACGAAGAATTCCATACCCTTTGCCTTGGCCTTCTGCGCTATCTTTTCACGGAGTGCAGAGTTTGCCGCAACACCGCCCGCAAGGGCGATTTTTTTATAGCTTAAATTTTCTGCCGCTAAAATGAATTTGTCGGACAGAATATCGGTAATAGTCTCCTGGAAGCAGGCGGCTACGCTGTTCATATCCACCTCTTCGCCCTTCTGCCTTGAATTGTTGATAAGATTCATAACGGCAGTCTTGAGTCCCGAAAAGCTGAAATCATATTCGTTCTTTGTGGCAGGCTTCGGAAGCTTATATTTTGTGCTGTCGCCAAGCTTTGCCGCTTTGTCGATATGCACTCCGCCGGGGTAGGGAAAGCCCATAGCTCTTGCCGCCTTGTCAAAGGCTTCGCCTGCCGCATCGTCGGTAGTCTTGCCTACCGTTTCAAGCTCTGTGTAGCTGTTGACCTTTACTATATGACTGTGACCGCCTGATGCCACAAGGCACAGATAGGGAGGCTCCAAATCGGGATGGGTTATATAGTTTGCCGCTATATGTCCCTTTATGTGATGTACCGCTATCAGCGGCTTTCCGAGAGTGAGCGCAAGCCCTTTGGCAAAATTTACGCCTACAAGAAGCGCACCTATAAGACCGGGAGCGTTTGTTACCGCCACAGCGTCAATATCAGAAAGGCTTATTCCTGCCTTTTCGATAGCCTCTGCCACAACGCCCGTGATATTCTCGCAATGACGACGGGAGGCTATTTCAGGTACTACGCCGCCGTACAGCTTGTGTTCGTCTATCTGTGTCGCAATCACCGATGAAAGAACGGTCTTGCCGTTTTCCACCACCGCCGCCGCAGTTTCGTCGCAGGAGCTTTCTATTGCTAAAATCTTCATTTTTTATTCTTCCTCTTCCGTTTCCTCGGGAACGTAGTAATAGTCCCGCTCTTCATCATATATATCAAAGCCTAAATCAAAAAGCTTCTTGGTATCCGCATATCTGTTCGGAATGTAATTGTCAAAGGTAAGGGTAATTATAGTCGTACCATCCATTTCGGCAAGACCGATAAAGCAGAAGCCTGCCTCGTCGGTATATCCGTTTTTCAGTCCGTAGACGTTATAGGGGATAGTGGTATCCTCCAAAAGAATATTGCCGTTATTCCAGCTCAGCCAGTTGCCGTATTCGTCATATACCAGAGGAGAAGGCTCCTTGGTTATATTGCAGATAGTTTCGCTTTGTGCTGATGCAATGGCAATCTTCAGCATATCTTTTGGTGTTGTATAATGCTCGTCGGTATGGTATCCGTCGGGTACTACGAAATTGGAGTTTTCTGCACCTAAATATTTTGCATAGTCGTTCATAAGCACGCCGAAATAATCCGCCGCCTCTCTGTCGGTGAGATGGTCGCCGTATATCTTTCTTGCCACGTTTACAGCTATAACGTAGGCGGCGTCATTGCCTGAAGGGGCAAGCATTGCCGTCAGTATGCCGTTTCTGTTTATGTAGGTACCCTCGTAAAGCCACGCCATACTGGAATCAGGCTGGACAAGACCTATTTCGCTACCTACGTAATAAACGTATTCGGGTGCGGTATAGTTTATCGCCGTCAGAGCGGTGAGAAGCTTTGTAAGGCTTGCGGGATATACCTTTTCGTCGGCGTTCTTTTCGTATATAATTTCGCCCTTGGTGAGATTGTAGCAGATAGCCGCCTCGCATTTTACAAAGCTGTCATCGGGAATAAATTCCTCAACGGGCGGAGGGGTTGCTACGGTAGTCTGTGTGGTCGTTGTCGTGATGGGGGCGGTAGTCTGCGCTACAGAGCTATCATCCTTCCCATTCATTGTCAGATCAACCTTGCCGCAGGCGGTCAAAAGTATAAGAGCAGATAAAGCTACGGAAGAAATTCCGTATTTAAGGGAGCATCTTCTCATTCTTCCTCCACGGGTGCGCTGTTTTCGGGCATTTTTACCTTTGTTTCGCTTCTTACCTTACGGGGCAGAGCCTGAAGGGTAAGACCTATCATTTTATCGTTGGGTGTAAAAAGCACCATTGTTCTGCCGTGAGTCTTGTGCTTTGCAATGATATAGTAGATTCCTTCGCCTGTGTTGTCGGTTGCAACTACGGTAGCCGCCACGTCAGAACCCTGAGTACCGTCGTACTTGTCGAATTCTTCTACTGTGTTGAATTTGATTGTGATAAGGCGGTTTCTTTTTCTCTTGCCTGTAATCTTGTCAAAGTCAAAATCCTCGTTTGTGATTATGTATTCGTACTCATAGTTCATACCCATAAGCAGCCATACAAGACCGAAGAGTATACCTACAGCTAAAAAAAGAAGTATGGAAAGTCCCGTTGCAAGAGCAAAAAACATTGAAACCGAGGACAGAGTAAGTCCTGCCACGGTAAGTCCTATTCTCTTTGCCCAGTCTATACCTGAGACCTCTCTTCTTATAAGCTGTTCACCAAAAATATCCACGATAATACGTTCCTTTCTTGTTATAAATAATTATCCAATATATTTTACCATAAAACAAGCGTAATTTCAAGCGGAAATATTTATATAAAGCATTTTTCAGAATCCTTTCACAGAATTTAACATATGGTTTACATTCGTGACGTTTTGTGATATATTAAAATTACTGAATTTGTTAATTTCTATGTGTCATATGACTATTCCCGATTGTATTATATATGAAGGATATAAAAAAGGAGGAGTGGTAATTATGTCGGCCGATTTACCTTCCCAGAACTTCAGGACTCTGTATGAGCGTCATTTTGATATGGTGTATAAGGTCTGCTTTATGTATCTTAAAAATAAAGCGGATACCGAGGACGCAGTACATACAACCTTTTTAAAACTGCTGGAAGCTGAAAAAACCTTTCAGAGTGCGGAGCATGAAAAGGCATGGCTTATCCGTGTCAGCTCAAACGTCTGCAAGAATATGATAAACCATTGGAGCAGAAAGCCTTCTCTTATCGAGGACGGTGAAAAGGTTCCCGTCTGTGATTATCACGATGAAACGCTGATGGCGGTATGCAATCTGCCTGATAATCTTAAAACCGTTATATACCTTTATTATTACGAGGGTTATGACAGCGTGCAGATAGGAAAAATGCTCCATATCACAAGCTCGGCAGTACGAAACAGACTAAAGAGAGCTAAAAGTCAGCTGAAAGGAATCCTTACAGATAAGGAGGGTAACAAATGATTAAAAAGAGTATTGATAAGATAAAGGCGACGGATATGCAGAAGAAAGATATATACGAGCGTATCTGTGCCGATTATGAGAAAAATAAGGAGGAAAAGAAAGCAGGAAGTAGATTTTTAAAGTACGGTACTATGGCGGCGGCAATAGTTCTTGTTTTAGGTGCGGTGGTTATAGTAATGGCTCTGATTGTGAATAATCAGGGTGTTCCCGTTACGTATCCCGAAAGTGGCGCAACCTCCCAAAGCGAGACGGAAAGCGATTTATCCTCTTCAACGGAATCATATGGTAGTATTGACTGTGACGGTCCTCCACCGCCTGAAATAGACGTCACTACAAAGCCGATAATTATGACATGGGGCGATACGAACGACTATAGCGTGCAGTCGGATATGTTCAAATCATTCTTCGGTATCCCTGAAAATAAGCCCACAGGATATGAAGACACTCCTGACGATGATGCATTCTGTATCGTGCAGAAGGTAAACTATTCTGACAGATACGTAGTGCTTGCAAAGCTTATATCCTCCGATCAGTCACCGGATATAGTTCCCTTTGATGAGAATGCGTATCCCTTCGGTATATGTAAGGGCTTTTTTCAGAGTGTGGATGACGTTATTGATTTTCAGCGTAGTATCTGGAAAACGCATAACAAGTACGCTGATGCGATGAAATGGAAGGGCAAGACTTATGCTCCTATCATTTCTATAGATGCAAGCGAGTATCTTTGGTACAGAAAAACTGTTATTGAAGAGTACGGACTTCCTGATCCCTATACACTTTATAAACAGGGTGAATGGACTCTTGACGCCTTTTTTGATATGTCAAAAAAATTTATGATGGCAGGAGAAGAGACGTACGCCATTGACGGATATAGTGCCGAATACGGCTTTGTTGCCACTACGGGAAAGGCACTTTTCGGTATAGAAAACGGCAATCTTATCAGCAACCTTTATGATAGTGATATAGAAAATATGATGGATACGCTGAGGACAAGGTTTAACGATAGTGAAAACAAGTACAATAGCAAAAATCAGCTGAGGTATCCTGTAGAGATAATAAATAACTGGACGCCAAGCTATAGAATGTGGGCGGTTGGCAGAACCTTGTTTTTTGCTGATAACAGTTACGTATATGAAAATCAGTGGCAAAAATATGCGGAATTACTTGAATGGGATGCGGACGAAATACAGCTTGTACCTTTCCCGAAATCGACAGATGGCAATAATTATTACTACGATGCAATAATAAATTCCTATATGCTGTGCACAGGCTCAAAAAATCCGGAAGGATATGCCGCCTTTATGATATCCTCTGTTTTATGCGAGAATCCTGAAACGAAAAAATACGTCTACGAAACAAAAAAAGCCGAGTACGGCTGGACTGACGAGCTTCTTTACAGAATCGAAGAAACTACCGACGATACCCGCAACAAGCCGGTATTTGATATGATATTCGGTACGGATATGGCGGGTATGTTTGCAAGTAGTCTTATAGCATACCAGGACTATTTCACGCCGCTTGTGAGCAAGCCTTATAAAAACGATGCAACCTATGCAGATATCAGAGAAGAAAACAAGGACGCAATAGACAAATCGATTAGCGCGGTAAATGAAGTACAGCAAACAATAGAAGTAAAACCGCCACAGTCCGAAGACTGACCTCGAATAAAACCCTGCATACCTACCATAATAAAACGTATAAGAAACTTTTAACGTTACACTTTTTCAAAACCCTTTACAAAACTCCCGATTTGTGATAAAATAAAAGGGCAGACAATATGCGTAACAAAGAGCGGATGCTCAAAAATACAATCTACCGAAAGGAAGAAATTATTATGAACAAGTATGCAGGCACACAGACCGAAAAGAATCTTTTAGCCGCTTTTGCAGGCGAATCCCAGGCAAGAAACAAGTACACCTACTTTGCATCCAAGGCAAAGAAGGAAGGCTTCGAGCAGATTGCAGCTCTCTTCTTAAAGACAGCCGACAACGAAAAGGAACACGCAAAGCTGTGGTTCAAGGAGCTTGAGGGCATCGGCACAACAGCTGAAAACTTAGCGGATGCCGCTGACGGCGAAAACTACGAATGGACAGATATGTACGAGGGATTTGCAAAGACAGCTGAGGAAGAAGGCTTCAAGGCACTTGCAGTAAAATTCCGTCTTGTAGCGGCAATCGAAAAGCGCCACGAAGAACGCTACCGTGCATTATTAAAGAACGTAGAAACAGCTCAGGTATTTGAAAAGAGCGAAGTAAAGGTTTGGGAATGCAGAAACTGCGGTCACATCGTAGTTGGTACAAAGGCTCCCGAAATGTGCCCCACCTGCGCACACCCCAAGAGCTTTTTCGAAATCTGCGAGGAAAATTATTAATTTATAATCTGTATAATCATTCTTCGGGCGAACTGGGTTCGCCCGAATTTCTTGTTTCAAAGGCTATAGTGCATATAAAACCCCTCTCATTCGATACTAAATTTGTGTGCTATTTTAATTGCTTTTTTATTTAATTTGTGTTATACTGTTCTTTGTGTGATTAACGGAAAATATATACAGAGAAAGGATATGATAAAATGATTACAGTTTCAGACGTAAGTCTTTCCTTTGGCGGTCAGATGCTGTTCAAGGATGTAAACTTATTATTCACAGCAGGTAACTGTTACGGCGTTATCGGTGCCAACGGCGCAGGTAAGTCCACCTTCTTAAAGATATTATGCGGCGATTTAGAGCCCTCCACAGGTAGCGTTTCCGTTCAGGAAGGTCTTCGTATGTCGGTATTAAAGCAGGACCACTATGCTTATGATAACTACACCGTTCAGGAAACGGTTATAATGGGTAATCCCCGTTTATACGAGGTTATGAAGCAGAAGGACGAGCTGTATGCCAAGGAGGATTTCACAGAAGAGGACGGCGTTTTAGCAAGTGAGCTTGAAGGCGAATTTGCAGAGCTTGGCGGCTGGGAGGCTGAAAGCGACGCGTCAAAGCTGGTTCAGGGACTTGGTCTTGACGAAAGCATCTTATACAGCGAAATGAGTAGCCTTGCAGGTAACGAAAAGGTGAAGGTGCTTTTAGCTCAGGCGCTTTTCGGAAACCCCGATATTATCCTCATGGACGAGCCTACAAACCATCTTGATATCGATGCTGTGGCGTGGCTTGAAGAATTTTTAGCCGAATACTTCGGTACGGTTATCGTAGTATCCCACGACCGTCACTTCTTAAACAACGTATGTACCCATACCGTCGATATTGACTATACAAAGATAAAGATGTACGTAGGTAACTACGAATTCTGGTATGAGTCCTCACAGCTTATCCAGAAGATGATAAAGCAGCAGAATAAGAAGGCTGAAGAAAAGATAAAGGAATTACAGAACTTTATCCAGCGCTTCTCCGCTAATAAATCCAAGTCCAAGCAGGCTACTTCAAGAAAGAAGCTTATCGACAAGCTGACTGTAGAAGAATTACCTGCATCCAGCCGTCGCTATCCCTTTATCGGCTTTGATATGGAAAGAGAAATCGGCAAGGATATTTTACAGGTAGAAGGTCTTACAAAGACCGTTGACGGCGTAAAGGTGCTTGACAACGTAAGCTTTACAGTAGGTAAGGGTGACAAGATCGCCTTCGTTGGTGATAATGAAATTGCTGTTACAACTCTTTTCAAGATTCTTATGGAAGAAGAACAGCCTGATGCAGGCTTCTTCAAGTGGGGCAGTACCGCAAGCGTAAGCTACTTCCCTCAGGATAACAGCGAATTCTTCAACGGTTGCAAGATGTCCATATTAGACTGGATAAGACAGTATTCAAAGGATGAAACTGAGACCTATTTAAGAGGCTTTTTAGGCAGAATGCTTTTCTCAGGTGACGACATCTTCAAGTCAGTTGACGTATTATCAGGTGGCGAGAAGGTACGTTGTATGTTCTCAAGAATGATGCTTTTCCAGTCAAATGTACTGGTTCTTGACAGACCTACAAACCATCTCGACCTTGAAAGTATCACAGCGGTAAACAACGGTCTTTCCGACTTCAAGGGAAATATTCTCTTTGCGTCCCACGACCACGAAATAGTGCAGACTGTTGCAAACAGAATTATCGAAATTTCCGACAAGGGTTGCTATGACAGACAGGGTACTTACGAAGAGTACGTTGAATGGCGTAAGGCTAACCACGGCGGTAAGTTCACACTTTAAAAAATTATCCGTCTCTCCTGATGAGAGACGGATTTTTCGTTGTAAAAGGCGTTTATTCAGCATTTCGCATAAGAGCTTAAACCAAAGATTTGTGAAAAAAGTCCTTTGAAATAAAATTTTTAAAATGATATAATTATCATAATGGGTATATCTCAGAAATTTCTCGGAAGGACTTTAAGGTGAGTATCATGGGCTATAGTATAGGTGAACACGTTGTATACGGACATTCGGGCGTATGCAGGATTGAAGAAATCGCCACAAGAGAGTTTGACGGCAAAAAGCAGGATTATTACCTTTTGCGCCCCGTTGCCCATAATAACGCTACCGTTTTTGTTCCCTGCGATAATGAAAAGCTTGTTTCCGCTATGCGTTATCCGATCAGCAGTGATGAGATAGACAGACTCCTTACCGAAATTGACGGCGTTGATATAGAGTGGATAGAGGATAAAAGGGAAAGACCTGCATTTTTTAAATCAGTAATGCAAAGCGGTGACAGAAAGCAGATTTTAAAAGTTATCCGCTGTATCTATATTAAAAAGCAGGCGCTTATGAACAGCAACAGATCTCTGCCCTCCACCGACGAAAAAATACTGCAGGAGCTTGAACGTATGATAAACGATGAGTTCAGCTATTCGCTCGGTATCGGCATAGACGAGGTAAGCGGATATATTGCGGATAAGATAAGAAGTAAATAACTGCAAAATAAATACCGGTATCACCAAAATGAAGTGATACCGGTTGTTTTTGTTAAAGAAATCAGAATGCGATTCTGTCCTCGATGTACTTCTTAACGTCAGCAATCGGGATTCTTTCCTGCTTCATACTGTCACGCTCACGGACTGTTACGCAACCGTCCTCTTCACTCTCGAAGTCATAAGTGATGCAGAAGGGAGTACCGATTTCGTCCTGTCTTCTGTATCTCTTACCGATAGCGCCTGCGTCATCGTAGTCAACAACGAAATACTTGCTGAGCTCAGCCTGGATTTCGCCAGCCTTTTCAGAGAGCTTCTTTGATAAGGGAAGAACTGCCGCCTTGACAGGAGCAAGGTAGGGATGGAAGTGCATAACTGTACGGGTTGTACCATCCTCAAGAGTTTCCTCGTCGTAAGCTTCTGTAACGATGGTGAGGAATAATCTTTCAACACCGAGAGAAGGCTCAACAACGTAAGGAACGTACTTTTCGTTGGTTTCGGGATCGAAGTATTCAAGCTTCTGACCGCTGGTCTTGATGTGCTGGGTGAGGTCGTAGTCTGTTCTGTCTGCGATACCCCATAATTCGCCCCAGCCGAAGGGGAAGAGATATTCAAAGTCTGTTGTAGCCTTTGAGTAGAAGCAAAGCTCTTCGGGATCGTGGTCACGAAGTCTTAAGTTTTCTTCCTTTATGCCAAGGGATAAGAGCCAGTTCTTGCAATAATCCTTCCAGAAGTAGAACCAGTCAAGGTCTGTACCGGGCTTGCAGAAGAATTCAAGCTCCATCTGTTCAAATTCTCTTACACGGAAAATAAAGTTACCGGGTGTGATCTCATTTCTGAAGGATTTACCTATCTGTGCTACACCGAAGGGAACCTTTTTACGTGTTGTACGCTGGATATTGGCAAAGTTTACGAAGATACCCTGCGCTGTTTCGGGACGGAGGTATAATTCGCTCTTTGAGTCCTCTGTTACACCCTGGAAGGTCTTGAACATAAGGTTGAACTGTCTTATATCTGTAAAATCAGCCTTGCCGCAGTTAGGACAAACGATACCCTTTTCCCTTATGAACTCTGTCATCTGCTCGTTGGACCAGCCTGCACAGTTTGTGCCGTCAAAGTCCTCGATAAGGTTATCCGCTCTGTGACGTGTCTTACAAGCCTTGCAGTCCATAAGAGGATCGGAGAAGCCGCCGATATGACCTGATGCAACCCAGGTCTGGGGGTTCATAAGGATAGCGGAGTCAAGTCCTACGTTGTACTTGCATTCCTGAATGAATTTCTTTCTCCAGGCGTCCTTGATGTTTGTCTTGAGCTCAACACCTAAAGGACCGTAGTCCCAGGTGTTTGCAAGACCGCCGTAGATTTCACTGCCGGGGTAGATGAAGCCTCTGCCTTTGCAAAGAGCAACAATCTTGTCCATGGTTTTTTCTGTGTTCTTCATTTTAATATATTCCTTTCATTGTCCCTCGTGGCTTGAGGGAACATATTTGACTTATGCCTTGAGAGGAGCGATCCAGCCCATTTCGTCAGCTAACTTGCCGTACTGCATACCTGTCATTGTATCGTAGAGCTTCTGAGAGATGTCGCCGATCTGGTTGCCGTTTATCTCCATTACCTTGTCGCCCCACTTTAAGTGGCCTACGGGAGAGATAACTGCCGCTGTACCTGTGCCGAATACTTCCTGAAGCTTACCTTCGTCATAAGCCTTTGCTACTTCTTCGATGGAGATTCTGCGCTCGGATACCTTCATACCCCATTTTCTGCAAAGCTCTAAAACGGACTTTCTTGTGATACCGGGAAGGATAGAGCCCTGAAGTTCGGGAGTTACAAGCTCGCCGTCGATTACGAACATAATGTTCATAGCGCCTACTTCTTCGATATACTTTCTTTCGATACCGTCAAGCCAGAGCACCTGAGAGTAGTTCTGCTTGTGAGCCTCGTCCTGACCTGCAAGAGATGCCGCATAGTTACCGCCTGTCTTTGTATAACCCATACCACCCTTTACAGCTCTTACGTAGTTTGTTTCAACGTAGATGCTTACGGGGTTAAGACCGGACGCATAGTATGCACCGGAGGGTGAGCAGATGATGATGAAGTAATACTTGTCACCGGGGCGAACGCCTAAGAAGGGATCTACTGCGATAACAAAGGGACGGATGTAAAGGGATGCACCGTCTGTGTGGGGTACCCAGTCCTTGTCAACTTCTACTAAGGTGTGAAGAGCCTGTAAAGCATCCTCAACGGGAATCTGGGGGATGATAAGACGTTCTGCAGACTGATTGAGTCTCTTGAAGTTTTCTTCGGGGCGGAAGAACTGAACGTTGCCGTCGGGAGTTCTGTATGCCTTCATACCTTCAAAGATTTCCTGACCGTAGTGAAGTACCATAGCCGCAGGAGATAAGGAGATATCACCATAGGGCACTACTCTGGCATCGTGCCAGCCCATGCCTGTGTCATATTCCATAATGAACATATGATCTGTAAAGATCTTGCCAAAGCCGAGCTGTGACTCGTCAACGGGCTTTGCCTTGGGTGTGGTGGTTCTTTCGATTCTGATTTCCATTGTTTTATTTTCCTTTCCTTTTATTAAATTGATACTATATCAATTTACAATAATTCAATATAAATTATATCACTTTTCCGTGTAAAAGTAAATATGATTTTTTGCTTATATTTATTGGGGAAAAGTCTGCCGTTTCATACAAAATGCATATAGTGACCCGTTGCATAGAAAAGGATTTTATGCTATACTCATTACAGCAGACAAAGAGGAGGATATATATGCTGAAATTAAGACCTTTCAAGAACTGCGACGCAGAAATTATCACAAGCTGGATAAAGGATGAATATTCCTTCCGACAGTGGAGTGCGGACAGATACAAGAAATTTCCGCCAAGGGCAAAGGATATGATAAAGCTGTATCAGACTACCGATAATAACGACAGCTTTTTCGGATTTACCGCCTATGACGAAAAGGGCGTGTGCGGACATTTTACTGTAAGATTTACCGACGAGGAAAAGAAAATCGCCCGACTCGGCTTTATAATAGTTGACGATAACAGACGGGGTACGGGACTTGGTAAGGCGCTTGTTACCCTCGGTATAAGATACTGCCTTGAATTTTTAAAGGCGGAAAAAATCACCCTCGGCGTGTTTGAAAACAATGCCGCCGCTTACGGCTGTTATCTCTCTGCAGGCTTTAAAGAGGTGACTCTCCCCGAAACGGAATATTACCACATCGGCGGCGAAAAGTGGAAATGCATTGAGATGGAATACGTGAAGTAAAAATCTGCACAAAACGTCACCTTTTTAATATCAAAATACCATTGACAGTTGTTTTTGCCAAGGGTATAATTGGTGTATATTCTATTGCGAAAGGAATGCATAAAATGAAATATAACAATCCCGTTTTAAAAGGCTTTTATCCCGATCCCAGCGTATGCGAGGCGAATGGCAGATACTATATGGTGTGCAGTTCGTTTCAGTATTTTCCCAGTGTGCCTTTATTTGAAAGTGACAACCTTGTAAACTGGAAGCAGATAGGCTACGTGCTTACAAGATCGAATCAGGTAATGCTGGATAAGATAAACAGCTCGGGCGGTGTATTTGCACCTACTATCCGCTACAACAACGGCAGATTCTATATGGTGACTACCAATGATACAACCCACCAGAATTTCTACGTATATACCGATGACATTTACGGAGAATGGTCGGATCCCATATTTGTAGATCAGGGCGGTATCGATCCTTCTCTTTATTTCGAGGATGGAAAAATCTTCTTTATAAGCAACGGCGAGGATGACTACGGCGAGGGCGGAGTAGTGCAATGCGAAATTGATATAGAAAGCGGCAAAAAGCTCTCCCACAGTAAATCCATCTGGAAGGGTAGCGGCGGACGTTACCTTGAAAGCCCCCACGTATATAAGATAAAGGGCAGATATTATCTTATGGCGGCAGAGGGCGGCACAGAATACGGACATATGATAACCTATGCCGTAGCGGATGATATCTGGGGCGAATATAAGACAGCCGCCAACAATCCGATTCTTACAAACCGTAATAAAGCGCCTTATATAATTCAGGGTATCGGTCACGGAGACCTTATCTGCGACAAATACGGTGACTGGCACATTTTAAGTCTTGGCTTCAGACAAATAGGCATATGGATGCCCTATCACAATTTAGGCAGAGAGGTATTTCTGACTCCCGCATACTTTGATGAAAAGGGCATGCTTTACGCAGGTAATGACGGCACAACTGACGAAAGCTATGAGATAAAGGGAGATTTTACCCAGGATGCACTTCCTTGCTACACCTTCGGTAATACCGACAGCAATATTGACTGGTGCTATTTAAGAAAGCCGGATTTATCTGACTACGAATTATCAAAGGATAAATATATATTAAAGGGTACAAGTCTTACCCTTGACGACGTGGATTCTCCCACCTTTATGGCACTCCGTCAGAGAGATTTCAATATGACTCTTACTACTGACGTTGAAATTGACTGTGGCTATGCAGGTGTAACAATGTATATGTGCGAGGATGAACACTACGACCTGTTCATAAGAAAGGCGGAAAGCGGCTATGAAGCGGTGCTGAAGCTGAATATCGGTGGTATAAAGCACGAGCAGACGGTAATACCTCTTGATAGCAATAAAGCAAGGCTTAAGGTTACCGCAAATAACTACAGTTACAGCTTCTTCGTTTTAAAGAACGGCGAAGAAATAAACCTCGGATACGGCAATTCAAAGTATCTCACAAGCGAGGTTTCAGGCGGCTTTACGGGTACAATGACGGGTATATTCGCAGTAGGAAACAATACCGCAGAATTTACTGATTTTGAGTGCAGATATAACTAAAAAATCAGGCTGGTAGAAAACAAGCATCCACTGTAGAAAATTTGTTGATACAAAACAGCGGAATATGACAAAGAGGTATCGTCATCAGACGATACCTCTGCTATTGATGTATAATAAGAGTATAATTTTTCCGTAATAAAAATATTTTAACGTAAAATCTTGACAAATGCCGTTTGCGGTGCTATACTAAAGGAACATTATTTTTAAAAAAGGAGGCAGACAATATGTTTAAGCGTTATCATCACACATCAGCTACAGCTATATTCAGAAATACACCTTTGTCTGCCGTTACCCGCATTGTTTTATAATATAATGCGTTATTATCAGCATTCAAAGCGTGCATTTCTGTATGAAGTGCACGCTTTTTTGTTTTAGATAAAGGAGAGAGCGAACAAATGTACGTATATCACGTAGTAACAGACAGACCAATGTATGTTGGTCAGAAAATTATATTCGATGAAACGCATCACAGCGGGGTATATCAGAGAGTACAGGAAAAATTAGATATAGTGAATGATATCTATGCAAACCCATCAAGATATAATGCAGACGAACTGGAGCATCACACATCTGTTGCATTAAGAGAACTGGCATTAGAGGAAGTCCGCCGGAAAAAATACCCTCAATATCCCTCTCGGATGAGCTGTCTGTATGTGTCTAAAACCTATGAGGAAGCTGAAAACTGGGGCAAATTCTTTGCTCAGATAGGCAGACCTACATACTGTATAGTAAAACTCGAGGTGAAAGGAAATTGCTTCACAGGCGACGCTACAAAGTGTTTTGACGGACGGATTGACAAAAAAGAAAATCTACGTCTTGCGGAAATCTACTGGGAAAACAAAGCTGATATTTCAAACGAACGCCCTATCTACGAAATGTTAGTTGACGGGCATATTACCGTTGTTGAGATCGTAAAAGAAATAAACGCAAATATACCCGTAGCGAAAGATAAATTGAACGAAACAGATTTCATAAAAGGAATAAAACAGGAGGAGATCGATTTCCCCAAGCGTTTTGCATCATACGAAGAAAAGGAATACGGAATCCTTTTCTATATGGCTGACAACAAGGATTCTTATGACGGTAACCACGCCTGCATCTACCCTGACAAAATTACTGATCTTGGTGCAGTTCTTGATGATATCACCGAATTCTATCAAAAGCTCGGTATCAAGGCTTCGATATATCATCCCTTTGAAAAGGACTACTTCAAGAATAATCTTGAAACGCTGAAAGCGCACGGCTATACATACACAGCCGAGGACGAACACAGAGTTATGCTTCTGACGGCGGAAAACAATATTGTTACACCTAAACGACTTGACATCCGTGTCTTAAACGAATGGGACGAGCGTGTTGCAACTGATATTCTTATACCAAGCGGAGAGCCTTGGGAGATAGAGGTCACCAAAAAACGTACCGAACAGGACGGAACGTATCTTTTCGTTGGTTATCTCGACGGCAAGGCGGTCGTTTATTCGGATATTCACAAGTCGGAGCACGGCAACACCCGTTTTGATTACATCGTTACCGCCAAGGAGTACCGTGGAAAGGGCTATGCAAGTGAGCTTCTCAGCTTTATGGTGAAATACTGCAAGGAAAATGAGTTTCCTATGTGTTGGCAATGGGCAGGCCCGTCGGAGCATATCTGTTACAGAGCGGGATTCCGTGAAGCGTTTACTATGGAAGCAGGCTTTGCATCAAAAACATAATTGAATTATATATACCACACAAAAGAAAGGACTGAAAAAATGAAAAAGAAAAAAGAAAGCAAGATCCGCATATTTGCAAATAACTTCTACGCCGTAAAAACGGTATGGAGTATCAGCAGGAGCCGTATCATTCATATGATAATAGATAATATAACAGGCTATGCGGAGTGGATATTTATGGCGATATTTTTCCTTCGCTACGTTATCGGTGCGATAGAAAGAGAAGCGCCCTTTGAGGAGATAATGCTGTTTATCGGAATATGCTTTGCGGCGTGCTGTTCCTTCGCAATATACTGGAGCTACCTTAAAGCAACGGTCATTCCCTATACTGACAACAGAATATACCGTACTCTCTATAAAAGGCTTTACGCCAAGGCTCGTAATGTTGAGCTTCGTTGCTTTGAAGACGCAGAGTTCTATAACCGTTATACGATGGCGCTGGAAAATTCAGCAAGCAAAATGACCGCCTCGGTCAAGCTGCTTTTTGATATTCTGTTCGGTGCGGTTGCGGCGCTGGCGGCATTCTGGTCGATGTTTACAATAGACCCGTGGTCGGTTCTGTTCGTAATTTCGCCCATTATCGGAAACTTTGTTTTCGGACGGCTTATGAATAAGATATGGGGCGGAAGATACGTGGACACTGTCAAGAACAATCGTATTGCCGAATACGTAAACCGTGTAATGCACCTCGCTGAATACGCAAAGGAAATTCGTTATTCAAGCATTCACTCTCTTATGATGAAGCGTTACAATGACGCCATGGATGGTAATGCAAAGGTTGCCGATAAATACGGCAGAAAAGCTATCGCATACACCTGGGCGCAAAACGTCACTACCTTCGCACTTGTCTTTGAGGGAATTATGATCTACGCCGCATACCGCACCATTGTTTCGCAGACAATGGGGCTTGCCGAGCTTGCCATTATGTTTACGGCAATGTCAACCTCGTCGTGGATTTTAATAGGTCTTTTCAACAATTTCACAGAGGCGTTGAAGAACGGACAGTTCCTTGAATACTTCCGCACCTTTATGGAATACGAAGAGAAAATCCCAGAAGATCAGGACGGCATAATTCCCGAAAAGATACGCTCTATCGAATTTAAGAACGTATGCTTCGAGTACAAGGAGAACGAGCTTGTTATCAATAATCTTTCCTTTAAGATTGAGGGTGATAAGGTCTGCGCTCTGGTAGGTCACAATGGCGCAGGTAAGTCCACTATCATAAAACTATTGTTCAGACTTTACGATCCCACAAGCGGTGAGATTTTAGTCAACGGCATAAACATAAAGGAGTACAATCTCAAGGCATACCGAAAGCAGTTCTCTGCCGCATTCCAGGATTATAAGGTCATGGCGATGTCCGTAAAGGACAATGTGCTTATGGGTGAGAGTTTCGACAATCCCGATGAAACAGCCGAGCGTGCGCTCCGCTGTGCGGGAGTATGGGACAAGGTTTCAAGCCTTTCAAATGGTATGAACACCATTATGACAAAGGAATTCGATAATGACGGAGCAGTTCTTTCAGGTGGCGAACAGCAGAAGATAGTCGTAGCCCGTGCCTTTGCTGGGAAGGCTTCCGTCAAGGTCTTTGACGAGCCAAGCTCTGCTCTTGACCCAATCGCAGAGTACGATCTCTACAAGGGCATTATGGATGAAAGCAAGGGACATATTACCCTGTTTATTTCTCACCGCCTGTCCTCTGTCAAGGATGCTGACGAGGTATTTATGCTTGAAAACGGCACTGTCATCGAGCAGGGTACTCACCGTCAGCTTATGGATATGGGCGGTAAATACTGCGAGATGTTTACAAAGCAGGCACAGAATTATCTTGCGGACGAAAATTACAAGGAAGGAGTGGCAGTATGAAAAAGTTCAAGAAATTATTAGCCGACAATCTGTGGCTGTTCAGAATATGCTACAAAGCCGCTCCGGGATATATGATATGCTACATAATTGAGGCTATAAGAAACGAGCTTGTAGTATTCCTCGAATTTACATTAGCACTTAACTTTGTTTTAGAGTGCGCCGAGTTCGGCAGACCCTTTGAGGTAGCGGCAACATTCCTTTTGGCGCTACTTGCCTTTGTTGTGCTGGGGCTTTTGTTCAATGCATTTCTGTATCAGAAGCTACAGCAGAAGGCACAGCCTAAAATAAAGCAGGCTATCAAGGAAATGATGTTCAACAAGGCTAAAGAAATTGACCTTGAATGCTACGATAACCCCGAATTCTACAACGATTACGTGCTATCGGTGTCCGAGGTTGATAATCAGATAGGACGAATTTTCACCCTTATCACAAACCTCTGCACAGGACTTGTTTCGATTGTGCTGTCGGGTGCATTCTTTATCGGAAATGACCCTGTTTCCTTTATCTTTATTGCTATATCCTTTGCGGCTTCTCTCTGGTCGGGCAAGGCTCTCAATAAGCTGAATTTTAAAATCAGAAACGAGAAAAATCCTCACGAGAGAAAGCTCGGTTACGTAAACCGTGTATTTTATCTCAATGATTATGCAAAGGAAGTACGCCTAAATACCGAGGTTTCGGACGAGCTGTTAAAGGATTTTGACGAAACAAACGACAAAGTCCTCGCAATCGACAAAAAGAATGCAGGCAAGCGTTTCGGCTTACAACTGCTCAAGGATTATATCTGCAATAATTTCCTTATTGACGTTGTGTATATGGTTTATCTTGTATACTCTGCGGCGGTACTTCACAGAATTTCCTACAGTAACGTTGCGGTAATGCGTGGTACAGCCAACCGAATGAAGAACCGTATGAGACAGTTTTCCGACGTGTTCCCTAAAATGGAAGAGATCAGTATGTACGTAGAGAAAATGAAGAATTTTCTTGACATCCAGCCGAAGATCGTCAGCACCGACAAAAAGCCGCTCCCCGAAAAGCCTACGGAAATTGAGCTTAGAAACGTATCATTTGGCTACAACGAAAAGGACGGCTATATCTTAAATAACGTCAGCATGAAAATAAACCCCTATAGCAAGATAGCCATTGTCGGCTACAACGGTGCAGGTAAAACAACGCTGATAAAACTTATTATGCGACTTTATGACGTAAGCGAGGGCGAGATACTTCTTGACGGAGTGAATATCAAGGAATATGACGTAGAGGAATACCGCAGAAAAATAGGCACCGTATTCCAGGATTTCAAGATTTTTGCCGCAACTGTAAAGGAAAACGTACTGCTTGACTTTGCCGAAAAGGGTAAGGACGAGGATGTGCTTAATGCTATTGAAAAAAGCGGCTTTGCCGAGCGCCTTGAAACGCTCTCCGACGGACTTCAGACTAATCTTACTACCGAGTTTGAGGAGAATGGCGTGAATCTTTCAGGCGGCGAAGGACAGAAGCTCGCTGTTGCCCGTGTATTCTACAAGGACGCAAATCTTATTATCCTTGACGAGCCAAGCTCCGCCCTTGATCCTATTGCCGAATATCACCTCAACCACTCAATGCTTACGGTGGCGGAGCATAAATCGGTAATATTCATTTCCCACAGACTATCAACTACACGAATAGCCGACCGTATCTATATGCTTGAAAAAGGCAGAATTATCGAGGAAGGCAGTCATACCGAGCTTCTCTCACGCAAGGGCAAATATGCTGAAATGTGGCGAGTTCAGGCGGGACAGTATTTGTAATAATTTAAGCAGGGCGATTATTCGTCCTGCTTTTGATTATGATTCAGTAATGCGGCTTTTCGGAAGGTTTTTCTGTCGGACAGTTCTTGTAAGACCAGCCTGATTTTTTATTCAATTCCTACCTTGTTTTTGAATACCGCAAGAGCATTTAAATATTCCTCATCGGTATTAAGATGCTCTATTATCATCGGCATATCGGGGTTTTCCTTATCGGCAAGGCTTGAAAACAGCTTTAAATCAAGAGTGCCTTCACCGACAGCGCATTCCTTAAGCTGGAAGGTGAATTCCTCAAGTAGCTTTATGTCCTTTACGTGACAGCTACATATTCTGCCCTTTAAAAGTGAAAAGCATTCCTTTAAAAATTCATCGTTGAAGAAATATTTTCTGGGCGAGGTTATCATATTTACTATATCGAGATGTGCCACAAAATTTGGATGGTCAACCCTGTTTAAAAGCTCCAGATATTCCTTCGGAGAAGAGGGAATCATCCAGGGCATAGATTCGATACTGAAAAACGCCTTCTTCGGATTTGCCTGCTTCAGTATATACTTTATCGTTTCTACCGTCATATCAAAGGTTTCGGGGGAGAAATTCTCTCTGTAGCCTCCGTCCCATCTCGGACCGTGGGGAGTACCTGCGATATTTACGGCACAGACTGCCCCTATCTCATCGGCAAAGATAAGCTGTCTTATATTATAATCTATTGCTACCTTACGCTTTTCTTCATCGGCATCCAGCATATTGTTCCATATGCCCACTTCCGCTATTATAAGGTCGTTTTCTTTTGCCGCCTGCACGTAACGTGAAACAAGCTCCTTATCGCTGTTGCAGTTTAACGGAAAATTCACACAGCCGCAACCAAGCTCCTTATGTCTTTTTGCCCAGTGTTCAGGGCTATCGTGATTTAATGGTGACGCTAAACCTATTCTCATTACCTTACTCCTTTAAAAAGTCTTTCTGTGCCATATTACAGACGAGTCCATTTCCGAGAGCTTTTTTACTCCCGTTCTTGCCATAACGGTAGCAAGCTCGGTAGTCATCTCACGAAGCCTTCTCGTGACTCCTGTGCATCCTTCCTCCAGCGGCTTCATAACCGCTCTGCCAACGCATACCGCATCCGCTCCAAGAGCCAGCGCTTTATAGGCGTCCATTCCGCTTTCTACACCGCAGTCAACGAATATCTTCATTCTGCCGTCCACAGCCTTTACAATATCGGGCAGAATCTGAAGCGGCGGTACGGCATAATTCATAATCCCGTGATGGTGGGAAACTACTATACCGCTGACTCCCGCATCAATGCATTTCAGCGCATCGCTGACGCTTAAAACTCCCTTTATCACAAAGGGAATCCCCGCCGCCTTTACAAAGGTTTTTATTTCGTCTGTTGATTTCGGCTTCATCGGAAGACCGAGTACGTTGTCATAGCCGCCGTTCCAGGCGTAGGCGTGGTCTATATCCACACCAACGGCAAGCGCACCGCAGGAAACAGCCTGTTCTATGCGCCACAGTACCTCCTTGTTATCGGCGTGGGGCTTTATGATCCTTATGGTTTTTGCTCCCGTACCGAAGATTTCGGGAAACTCCTCCTTTTCGCCCATACCCGTCCAATGAACTGCACCGGCATCCCTTGCGCCCTTTGCAATCTCTACCATAGCGTTATCGCAGATATTGTGAAGGTGAGAAAGTGCCGCCGTCATTATCGGCGTCTCGAATTTCTCCCCGAAAAGCTCAAATGACGTATCAGGCAGGTCGGAATCTATATATCTGCTCTCAAGTAGCAGACTGTCAAAATAATCTCTTGTTATAGCATTGGAATCGCCGTTCATAACGCACCTCCGTTTTGTTTATAAATAAAGTATAGCATAAATTGAAAACCGCCGCAATGTAAATTAAGGACAAGATTTAATTTACGTTATATGGCAGTTTTAAGCTGGACAGCGGGATTTATTTATGCTATACTTTAACAAACGATAACCTGTAAAGGAGTGTACAAAGTGAGCATTGACGTTACAAAAATGCCGAAGCTTGGCTTCGGACTTATGAGACTTCCTGAAAAGGACGGAGAAATTGATATTCCCCGTGTCTGCGATATGGTAGACAGATATATGAAGGCAGGCTTCAATTATTTCGATACCGCCTACGTATATCACGGTGGCAATTCTGAAAAAATCGTAAAGGAGGCACTTGTAAAGCGCTATCCAAGAGAAGCCTATACGGTAGCCACAAAGCTTCCTGCCTGGGCGGTAAAGAATATCGACGACTGCGACAGAGTATTTAACGAACAGCTTGAAAGAACGGGACTGTCCTATATAGACTACTATCTTCTTCACAGTCTTGAGGATGGAAACAACTACGACGTATATAAGGAGCTTGACTGCTTCTCCTGGTGTATGAAAAAGAAGGAGGAGGGCAGGATAAAGCATTTCGGCTTTTCCTTCCACGGTACTCCCGAATTACTGGAAACAGTCCTTGACGAGCATCCTGAGGTAGAATTTGTGCAGATTCAGTTAAACTATGCCGACTGGGATAATCAGGTGGTGCAGTCGGGCAGACTTTACGAGATACTTAAAAGCAGAAATATCCCTATGATAATTATGGAGCCTGTAAAGGGCGGCACTCTTGCAAATCTTTCTCCCGATCTTGAAGAGATATTTAAGGAGATTCACCCCGACAAATCTGCGGCTTCCTGGGCTATGCGCTTCTGCGGAAGCTTAGAAGGCATCGGTACGATTTTAAGCGGTATGTCGAATGAGGAGCAGGTAGAGGATAACCTTGCCACCTTCGCGGATTTTGTTCCCCTTAACGATACCGAAAAGAAGGCTATAGACAAGGTGCTCGAAAAAATGCTCGCCGCAAATCTTATCGGCTGTACCTCCTGCAGATACTGTACCGACGGTTGCCCTATGAATATAAGAATCCCCGATATCTTCGGTGCGATAAATACAAAGAGAAGATTCCCCGGTGACAACAGACCGAAATTCTTCTACGGCAGTCTTACGGGATATTCCGGCAAGGCGTCCGACTGTATCGGATGTGGTCAATGTGAGGCGGTATGCCCCCAGCATCTGCCGATAATCGAGCTGCTGCGTGAGGCTGTAGAAAAGTTTGAAAATTAAGTGGATATAAAGAAATCAGGCTGGTGTAAACCAGCCTGATTTCAG
This sequence comes from Ruminiclostridium sp., assembly GCA_017465545.1. Lineage (GTDB taxonomy): Bacteria > Bacillota > Clostridia > Oscillospirales > Ruminococcaceae > Ruminiclostridium_E. The sequence continues at coordinate 4,924 of JAFTVY010000021.1, read as the reverse complement.
TGTGTAGACAAAGACTTTGTCTACACACTGAAGCTGAGGCAGTTGCCTCCGCTTTTTGCTACTCCATATATACCTGCAACGCAACGATATTCAAAGGATAACCTTCCTTTTCGGGTGCCTTAACGTCACGGTATTCATATGTTACGATCTGGCCAACGCTGTATGCATAAGCATAATCGTTAATAAGCCAGACAACCTCTCCGAATTCCATTTTTCCTTTGTCGAGTCCCGGTGAGATTAACAGTCTACCATCTTCGACCAGGATAATTTCTCCGAACCAGTTACGAGTATCATCAGCAGGAAATGCAGACAGATCGCAGGTATATTTGATGTGCCCGAACTTGCTATAAATATCATCAGTGTCCGGTTGTGTTGTATCTGTCTCAATTATCTCATACTCAAGCCCATTCTGAACCGCATAATCATAGGCGTAGGAATTCATATAGCAGTATATTACCGCCTTCGGGCAACCTGATATAGCTTCCTTTGTTACGGTTGTGCCGATTCCCACCTCTATTTTTTCAAGGCTTCTGCAATGTTCAAAGCAGGCTAAGCCTATATCGACCCACTCACCGATAGCTATCTGACTCAGCAGAGGACAATCGCTGAAGGCAAAATTTCCTATGCTTTTAAGCTTTGAAGACAGCTTTGCAGATTCAAGAGAGCTACAGTTGGAAAAGGCGGAGTCTCCGATTACTTCCACGCTGTCGGGTATCTCTACACTGCTTATAGCCGTACAGCCTAAAAAGGCTTTTGCATCTATCAGCTGAAGGGAAGAAGGTAGTTTTACTTCAGCTAATTTTGTACATATAGAGAAAGCGCCGTACCCTATTTTTGTAACGCTGTCGGGGATAGTGGCAGAAAGCAGATTGTGACAGTTTTCAAAGACGGATTCTTCAATAACCGTAACAGATGCAGGGATATTTATTTCTTCAAGGGCTTCGCAGTTTATGAATGCGCCCTTGCCGATAGAGGTAATATTATCGTTCAGGTTTATTTTTGTAAGACTGGGACAATCGCTGAAGGCATAGCTTTCGACAGAGGTGATGGTGCCGGGCAGAGAAACGCTTTTTAAAGACAGGCATCCGCTGAAAAGCTTACTGTTTATTATGGTTACGCCCTGCGGAATACTTACCGATTCAAGGTAAGGACAGTTGCTGAAAGCACCGACGCCGATTTTTGTAACGGTATCGGGTATTGAAACCTTCGTGAGATGATCACAGCCTTTAAATGCCTCGTACTTTATTTCCGTAACACCCTCAGGGATTACCACCGATAACAGATCATCTACGGACATCGCACCTTTTCCTATAGACGTTACCTTTTTGCCGTCAATTTCGGACGGTATAACAAGCTCGTGGTTTTCACCGACTGTATACCCCGTTATTTCAACGGTGTCATCGGGTAGCAGGATGTACTCAAAGCTACCGAAGATTTTTTCATATTCCTCGTCGATCGGATTAACGTAGTTAAGCCCGTTTTCCTTTGCATAGCTTTCTGCATAAGAATCTCTATGACAAAACAGGACGACGCTTTTTGTAAATGCATCCTCTCCGATATGGGTAAGAGAGCGGGGAAGTGTTATTTCTTCAAGTGCACACGGGCTTTCTGTCGAATCGGCAAAGGCTCTGTCACCTATGCTGATTACGCCCTCTCTTATTACGGCAGTTCTTAAATTTGCACAGCCTTTGAATGCACTTTCGCCGATAACGAGCTTATCCTCAGGATTGCCTGAGCCTATATCGGCAGAGCAAAGCAGTTTGCAGGATGCAAAGGCACCTGCCTCTATTGTTTTAAGGCTACGGGGGAATTTTACCGTTTCAAGATTGTAGCAGGCGAAAAAGGCACTGCCACCTATTTTCGTAGTCCCTTCAGGAATATTAAGCGTTACTAATGCGTAATTGTAAGCAAAAGCACTATCTTCAACGTATCTTAGATTTTGTGGGAATTCGATTTTTTCCAGCTTATCGCACGCTTCAAAGGTATGTTCCTTTATTACTGTAAGATTTTTTTGTAAATATACTTCCTTCAGATTTTCGGTAAGATAAAACGTGTAGCCATCTATATTAGTTATGGTATCAGGCAGACTGACGGAAATCAGCGTTTCCTCTTTATATTGGAAGGTATCCTGATGCACGGAGGTGACGGTTTTTCCGTCTATGGTTTCAGGGATGACTACATTTTCGTCATTGCCATTGTAGCTTACAAGCTCTATAGTACCATCAGACAGCGACTGATATTTATATTCACCGCTTGATATAATATCACCAACAGGTTTATTGGTAAATTCGAAGGTGATTTTATTTTTTGATGAAACCACATAGACCTCTGCTACCGAGCCTCTCGGAATACAAAGAGCGATGTTTTCGGCAAAGGCATTTTCTCCGATAGCTGTGATATTATAGGAAAAGGTCAGCTTTTTGAGTTCCTTGCAGTCGGCAAAGGCATTTTCTCCGATGGCAATTATTTTTTTGCCGTTAATATCTGTCGGAAGAGTAAGCTCGGTGGCATTGCCGGTATATTTTACAATTTCTGCAGTACCGTCAGGGAGTATTCTGTATTCATATCCATCGCTTTCATAAATAACTGTTTTATTGCTTGTATCGGATTCCGTCGGCAGAATTTCAATACCACCATTCAAAAGCATAACCGACACCATTGTCACAACACCTATAAGAGCGACTATACAAGCGGCAACAACGAATATAAAGCGGTTACTCTTTTTCTGCTCCTCTACAACTATAAGCTCGTCGGAGTCGGTATCAGAAAGGGATTTTTTATAAAGCGTCTGCGCCATTTCTTCTACTATATCGTCATCCACGTTACCAATAGAATTATCCCAGAAGCGTTTTCCTTTATCGTTCATATATTACACCTCTATTCCGTTTTCTTTGAGATAGGCACGAAGTCCATCTCTTGTTCTTTTAAGCTGGGCGTATACCGCATTAGCACTCAGTCCGAAGCAGTCACCGATTGCTTCTGCTGACATATTGCAATAATATCTCATCATAAACATCTGACGGTTTCTGCTTTTTATCGTTTTAAGATATCGGTTTATAAAAGAGGTCATCATTTTTTCTTCAATAATATCCTGCGGATCGTTTCTTTCTCCGAGGATTTCTTCAAGCTCGTCATAGAAATATTCCGCCTTATTTCTGCATAATTTACGAAGCAGGTCTATAGCCGTGTTTCTGGCAACCTTGCAGATAAAGGCGCATAAAGACTTTGGTACAGACGGTGGAATAGCGTTCCAGGTGCTTAAATACGTAGTATTTTCACACCCCTCCGTATCCTCGTCATTTCGGAGTATCTCGTAGGAAACCTTTTTTACAAGTCTTCCGTACTTATCCTTGGTTTCGGTTATGGCGCTTTCGTTTCTTTCATTGTATAATGCAATAATTCTGCTGTCTTCCATATTTCCCTCTCCTTTCATCCTATAAGACGGATAAAATTTGATTTCCTTACGAAATTTTTTAAATTATTTTTACATTTTAAGGATATATCCATTATATCAGATTGCACATACTTGTCAATAGAAAAAAGACACGGTCAGCAAGCTGCCGGCTGTGTCTTTTCAGAAATATTATATTCGTAATTTTTACGCTTATAGGCAAATTACTTTCCGGATTTTTCTCTTTCTTCTCTCTTGCGTCTGTAATACTCTGCTATTTCACGTTTTTCCTTACGTTTTTTACGTATCTCACTAATTATCAAAGGTGTTAATATAATTATCGGAATGACGCGCGAGGCAATTAATATTACGTTTTTTATAATCGGTCCACCGGTTATAAAAACGTGACTGTCAAAGGCGTTTTCGCCTATACTTGTATCAAAGCCCGGTATATAGACGGATTTCAGAGAATCACACCCTGAAAAAGCCTCATTGCCTATATATAGATATTCATCGGGTAAATTTACAGACGTAATGGAAGTACAATTCTTAAAAGCCCCATCGCCTATACGTTGAATTCCGTGAGGTATATTTACAGACGTAATGGAGGTACAATTTTCAAAAGCGTAATCTCCTATAACGTAAACTGAATCAGGCATAAAGCAAGTAAGCCGACTGCATTCTGCAAAGGCTTCAGCACCTATGCTTATAATGCCGTCAGGGAAGGTTACGTTCTCCAGCTGGTCTGCGGAGTAAAAAGCACGACTGCCTATATACTCGACACCATCGGGTATTGTATATTCCGTATCGGTTTTGCCCATAGGATACTGTTTAAGCTGTGTCATATCCTTGCTGAAAAGCACACCGTCTACAGAACAGTAGTGTATATTCAGGGCATCTACGTCTATATCTAAAAGATCATTGCAGGAACCGAAGGCTTCTCTGCCTATGCTGTTAACGGTTTTGGGAATGGTTACGTATTTGAGTGCGGTGGAGTTAAAAGCATACTCGCCTATTTCTGTGACGCTGACAGGTATAGTTACCTGCGAAAGCTCAGGACAGTTGCTGAAGGCGTTTTCGCCTATGACCGCAACACCGTAGGGTATATCTACGTACGTAAGATGCGAGCCGTAGAAGGTGTAATCCTCAATTACGCTAACGCCGTCGGGAATGGTCACACGATTAAGCTTTTTACAGTTATAGAAAGCGTCAGATGCTATATCTGTAACACCCTCAGGTATGCTGTAATATTCATCCGCTTTGCAGGCAGGGTACTTTATAAGCTCTGCCATACTTTCAGAGAAAAGCAAACCGTCAACAGAGCAATAAGTATCGTTGTCCTCATCTACGTTTATGGCTACAAGAGAGTCACAGAGGACAAATGAGGTTTTTCTTATATGTATAACGCTTTCAGGGATGTTTACGTATTTAAGATCCGCACAGGATTTAAAAGCGTAATCGGCTATACCTGCAACACCCTCTGATATATTAACCGATTCAAGCGCCTCGCAGGATGCGAAAGCAGATTGGCTT
>JAFTVY010000096.1 GCA_017465545.1 Ruminiclostridium sp. | reverse complement strand
TCTACAATGCAAACGTAGAAAAGGCTCTCGACCTTATCTCCAACTTCGACGACAGTAAGGAAGGCTTAAAGTACCCCAAGGAAATCGAAAACAACTGGAATCCCAGCTATATGCAGTGGGTAAACGGCAAGACTCTCTTCTTTGACGACGGTACTTACAGATATGACGAACACTGGTACAAGTACAAGAAGTTAAAGAAGTGGGACGATGACGAAATCAGCTTTGTTCCCTGGCCTCAGATGGACGGAGCAGACGAATACTATCAGGGTATGAAGCAGGATGCTTTCCTCCTCGTATCAGGCTCCAAGAACAAGGAAGGCTACAAGGCATGGGTATTTGCTAACCTCGTATCCAAGAAGGATCCCGACATTCAGGCAGCAGGCAGACAGCAGCTCATCGACACTTACGACTGGACAGAAACACTTCTTGACAGACTTGACGTGCTGAAGGATCCTGATACTTTCTCTGCAGTATTTGATTTCAAGAACGGTATCGGTCCTGACCTTGCTGACACAACAAAGGGTGACTGCGTTGTAGAACAGCTCACAAAGGAACCCCTCGTAAACGGCACAAGCTACACACAGATCCGTGAAGCTAACCAGGGACAGATCACAGCAAGAATCGAAGAAATGAACGCAACAGTTCAGTAATATGACGCTTTTCACAGTTTTTCGCCGTGGTCAGACCGCAACGAAGCGATGGACATACGGGAAAAACTGTGATAAAATAATAATGCTTTACATCGCAAAAACAAACGGAGGTAATTATGAAAAAAAGCAAAAGAATATTTGCAGCAGCGATGGCGCTGGCAACAGTCGTTTCCACAGCTACTGCATGTAGCGGCGACCAGAACACGTCTTCTGCAGGCAATTCTTCAACTCCTGAGACAACTACAACAGAAGCTCCCAGAGAGACTATGAAGGAAGACGAAAACGTTAACGATGCAGTAGATAATGCTGCAAGTGGCGTAAGCGAAGACTACAAGGGAATTGAGGTAAACAGAAAGCTCGTATGGATGGCATGGAACAACTGGGGACCTCAGGAAAACTCTCCTGAAGTAACAATGTTCAAGTCCTTATACGGCACACCTACAGAAAAGCCTACAGGCTTTGAAAGCATTCCCGACGAGAACGTATTCTGCATCATTTCTTCACCCTATGCAGACAGATACGTAGACTTAGCAAAGAGAGTTCAGGCAGACGATTCTCCTGACGTATATCCCTTTGAAATCTGCTACTATCCTTATGGTGTGTATAAGAACCTTTTCCAGCCCGTTGACGATCTCTTCAACTTTGAAGCTGACGACTGGGCAGATTATAAGGAAGTAATCGATATGTTCGAGTGGGGCGGAAAGAACTATTGCCCTATCATGGACTTAAACATCAGCAGCGTTCTCTGGTACAGAAAGTCTGTAGTAGAAGAAGCCGGCTTTGACGATCCCTGGGAGCTCTTTGAAAAGGGTGAATGGACCTGGGAAAAGTTCCTCGATATGTGCAGAAAGTTCACAGATGCTGAAAACAAGATCTGGGCTATCGACGGCTATCAGATGGCTGATAACCTCCTTCTTACAACAGGTACACCTCTCGTATCCCTTGAAGAAGGCAAGCTTGTAAGCAACCTCTACAATGCAAACGTAGAAAAGGCTCTCGAATTTATCACAAACTTCGACGATAGCAAGGAAGGCTTAAAGTACCCCAAGGAAATCGAAAACAACTGGACACCCAGCTATATGCAGTGGGTAAACGGTAAGACTCTCTTCTTCGATGACGGTACCTGGAGATATGACGAACACTGGTACAAGTACAAGAAGTTAAAGAAGTGGGATGACGACGAAATCAACCTCGTTCCCTGGCCTCAGATGGATGACGCTGACGCATACTATCAGGGTATGAAGCAGGATGCATTCCTCCTCGTATCAGGCTCCAAGAACAGAGAAGGCTACAAGGCATGGGTATTTTCTAACCTCATCTCCAAGAAGGATCCCGATATTCAGGCAGCAGGCAGACAGCAGCAGAAGGATACTTACGACTGGACAGATATGCTTCTCGACAGACTTGATACACTCAAGGATCCCGAAACCTTCTCTGCAGTATTTGACTTCAAGAACGGTATCGGACCTGATATTGCTGATACAACAAAGGGTGACTGCATCGTTGAGCAGCTCACTAAGGAACCCCTTGTAAACGGCACAAGCTATACACAGCTCCGTGAAGCTAACCAGGGACAGATCACAGCAAGAATCGAAGAAATGAACGCAACAGTTCAGTAATTCGGTAAAATAATGAATCTTATGACTCCCGCAGGAAACTGCGGGAGTTTTTTGTCATTTTACTTAAATTTAATTGACATTAAGAGTAACTTATGGTACAATATACTTACGTAATATCGGAAACGATAAATTAAAACGGAGGTAAATATGTTAAAAAAGAAAAGAATAATTGCAGCTGCTATGGCACTTGCAACAGTAATTTCCACAGCAACTGCCTGCGGTGGTGGCGAAACGTCATCTGCTACGTCTTCAGCACCTGAAACGACCACAACAGCAGAGCCTCACGAAACAATGGCACCCGACTCAGACGTAGAGGGCGCAGTTGATGAGGTTGCAAGTAACGTAAGCGAAGACTACAAGGGCATCGAAGTCAACAGAAAGCTCGTATGGATGGCATGGAGCAACTGGGGACAGCAGGAAAATTCTCCTGAAGTAACAATGTTCAAAAAGCTGTACGGTACACCTACAGAAAAGCCTGCAGGCTTTGATAGTGTTCCCGACGAAAACGTATTCTGCAACATTTCCTCACAGTATGCTGACAGATATACGGATTTAGCAAAGCGTGTTCAGGCTGACGATTCTCCTGACGTATATCCCTTTGAAATCTGCTACTATCCTTACGGTGTGTATAAGAACCTCTTCCAGCCCGTTGATGATCTCTTCAACTTCGAGGCTGACGACTGGGCAGCTTATAAGGACGTAATTGATATGTTCGAGTGGGGCGGCAAGAACTACTGTCCTATTATGGAGCTCAACATCAACAGCGTTCTCTGGTACAGAAAGTCTGTAGTAGAAGAAGCCGGCTTTGACGATCCCTGGGAGCTCTTTGAAAAGGGTGAATGGACCTGGGATAAGTTCCTCGATATGTGCAGAAAGTTCACAGACGCTGAAAACAAGATGTGGGCAGTTGATGGTTACCATATGGCAGAAAACCTTCTCAACACCACAGGTACTCCTCTTGTATCCCTTACAGACGGTAAGCTCGTAAGCAACCTCTATGACGCAAAGGTAGAAAAGGCTCTTGAAATCATCACAAACTTTGACGATAGCAAGGAAGGTCTTAAGTACCCCAAGGAAATCGAAAACAACTGGAACCCCAGCTATATGCAGTGGGTAAATGGCAAGACTCTCTTCTTCGATGATGGTACATGGTGCTATGACAGCTACTGGTACAAGTATAAGAAGTTAAAGAAGTGGGAAGATGACGAAGTCAATTTCGTTCCCTGGCCTCAGATGGACGGCTCTGAAGAATACTATCAGGGTATGAAGCAGGATTCCTTCCTTCTCGTTTCAGGCTCCAAGAACGTAGAAGGCTACAAGGCGTGGGTATTCGCTAACCTCGTTTCCAAGAAGGATGCAGACATCAAGGAAGCCGCAAGACAGCAGCTGAAGGATACTTACGACTGGACAGATATGCTTCTCGACAGACTTGATACAGTAAGAGATCCCGAAACCTTTACAGCAGTATTTGACTTCAAGAACGGTATCGGACCCGATATCGCTGATACAACACAGGGCGACTGCATTGTAGAACAGCTTACAAAGCATCCCCTTGTAAACGGTACAAGCTATACACAGCTCCGTGAATCCAACCAGGGACAGATTACAGCTCGTATCGAAGAAATGAACGCAACAGTTCAGTAATTTCATATTTTTTGACTCCCGCAGGAAACTGCGGGAGTTTTTTATTGACATAAGCCTCAAAAAATTATATAATATAGTATAGAGTATAATGAGATATTATGGGCTTATGCCCTGAAAGGAATCGATATGTTAGAAATAAATATGACAGGTAAGGCATCGGTTATAGTAGACGAAGCAAATACGGCGGCAACGGTAGGAAGCGGCTCGCTCCGTGTTTTTGCCACACCCTCTCTTGCGGCGCTCATTGAAAAGGCGGCGTGCAACTGTCTTCTTGGACATCTTGAAGAAGGCACTACAAGTGTTGGTACTGTGCTTGATATAAAGCATATGGCGGCTACTCCCGTAGGAATGAAGGCGGAGGCTACCGTAACTCTTGTCGAGATAGACGGCAGAAGACTTGTTTTTGACGTGACGGTATGCGACGAAAAGGAAAAAATAAGCGAAGGCGTACACGAGCGTTTTATCGTAAACAGCGACAGATTTATGACTAAGGTCAATTCAAAGCTTGACTAAAAAATCCGTCTGACTATATGGGGTGGCGTTATGAATTTTATCCATCTTAAATATGCGGTAGAGATAGAAAAGACCGGCTCTGTTTCAAAAGCGGCGGAGAATCTTTTTATGGGACAGCCGAATCTCAGCAAGGCTATAAAGGAGCTGGAAAACGAGATAGGCATAACTATTTTCATCCGTACTTCAAGGGGTGTAACCCCGACGGAGCAGGGAAAGGAATTTCTGAAAAAGGCAAGGGAGCTTGTAAACAGCTTCAATAAGCTCAGCGACAGCTACAGCAAGGAAAAAATGGGTATCAGCGGTTTTTCGGTAGCCATACCGAGCTGTGACCATATAGCGTCCGCCTTTTCAGCTCTTGCGGCAACCAGGCAGGATAACAGCGGAATAAGGCTTTGTTGCAGAGAAATTGGAAATGATGAGATTATCGACAGACTTTTAAGCTACGATACGGATATAGGGATATTAAAGATAACCCGTGAAAAGGAAAAGAAGTATTTCAGAATACTGGAGGAGCAGGGCATCCGCTACCGCACCCTGTGGGAATATGAGCTGGTGCTGTTATGTGGCAGAGAATCGGCTCTTGCAAAAAAAAAGGACGTTATAACCGCTTCCGATTTATCAGGATTTTCCGAGCTGATTTATGCGGACTATGAAAACAACGAGCGGATATTTACGGGTGCAGGGAAAACAATAGCAATAGGCGACAGAGGTAGCAGAAACGACCTGCTTACACATCTGCCTGACAGCTATATGTGGACGCCTCCCGTACCCCAAAGGATGCTTAAGGGATGCGGACTGGTTCAGATAAATACCGACGTCCCGAAAAGAAAATGCAAGGATGTGCTTATTTACAGAAACGATTACGAAATGAGCATACTGGACGAGCAGTTTTTATCCGAGCTTGAAAGGGTAAGAGAGGATATTCTGCTTGATAAAAACAACTAAGAAAGGAAACTGAAATGAGTAGTTTTGACATAAAGGACACTCTTATAAAGCTTTGCAGCGAAAACGGAGTTTCAGGCGATGAATGGAACGCCTCAGCTCTTGCTCTTTCTATGCTGAAAAGCTATACCGATGACTGCAGTATAGACAGATTCGGCAACGTTATCGGTCACGTCGGAGAAAGAGATGAAAATAAACCAACCTTGCTCCTTGACGCACATATAGACCAGATAGGTCTTATCGTGACCTTCATTGATGATGACGGCTTTATCCGTGTTTCAAAGTGCGGCGGTGTGGACAGAAGAGTACTGGCGGCACAGACAGTTACTATCCACGGCAGTAAAAAGATAAAGGGCGTTATATCGGTACTTCCTCCCCACGTAAAGAAGGACGGGGATAAGGTAGCACAGATAGACGAGCTTGTAATAGACACAGGCTACAGCAAGGAGGAGCTTTCCATGATAGTTTCCCTCGGCGACAGAATTACAGTCGATAACGAGCCTGCTGTACTTCTGAATAACAGAATATGCGCTCCTGCCTGCGATGACAGAGCAGGTGTTGTCTGCATACTCTATGCTCTTGAGCTTTTAAAGGGCAAGGCTACAAAATATAATATTGACGTAAGCTTTACAGGTCAGGAGGAAACGGGAGAGCGTGGCGCAAAGATAGCCGCCTTCAATCTGAATCCTGATATATGCCTTGAGATGGACGTAAGCTTTGCCTACACTCCCGATAGCGAAAAGCACAAGTGTGGCGAGCTTTCAGGCGGTGTTATGATAGGCATTGCTCCTTCTCTTTCAAAAAGGCTTTCAAATGAGCTTATATCTATTGCAAAGAATAAGGAGATACCCTACAGCCTTGAAGTAATGAGCGGCGAAACAGGTACAAATGCCGACGCTATAGGCGTAGCAAAAGGCGGTGCAGAGTGCTGTACGCTTTCTATTCCGCTTCGCTATATGCATACACCCGTAGAGGTGGTAGCACCCGAAGATATAGAGGCTATCGGCAGACTGATATACGAATTTGCAAAGGAAAGCGAGGTGTCAGCATTATGACAGAGCTTATAAAGGAGCTGTGCGCCTTATGTGGCACCAGCGGAGATGAGGACGCAGTAAGAGATTTCATCATATCAAAGCTCCCCGATGACGTAAGCTATAAGACCGACGCCCTCGGAAACCTTATCGTTGAGAAAAAAGGAAAAGCTACTCCCAAAAACAAGGTAATGCTGGCGGCTCATATGGATGAGGTCGGCTTTATCGTAACCTATATAACTTCCGACGGCTATCTTCGTATAGCGCCCGTTGGCGGAATAAACCCGGAAACGGTTATCGGCAGACAGCTTAAGTTCAAAAACGGTACAAGAGGTGTAATAGGCACCAAGGCTATACATCAGCAGAGCGAGAGCGAAAGAGATAAGCCGGTAAAGATCAGCTCTATGCTTCTCGATATCGGTGCAAAATCCGAAGCAGAAGCACTTGAAAAGGTTCTCCCCGGTGACTGCGCTTATTTTACGGGCGAATTTTTAGAATTCGGCAGTAACGGCGATATTCTTAAAAGCAAGGCACTTGACGACAGAGCAGGCTGTGCCGTTATGATAGAAATGATAAACAGCAATCTGCCCTATGACGCTACCTTCGTGTTTACGGTCCAGGAGGAGATAGGCACAAGAGGTGCAAAGGCGGCGGCATATACCGTAGCTCCCGATTATGCAATCGTGCTTGAAACCACCACCGCCTGCGATTTTTCAGGTAATGAAGGTGAAAAGAAGGTCTGCGAGGTTGGTAAGGGCGCAGTAGTAAGCTATATGGATAACGGCACTATATACAGTCGGAATCTTTACAGAATGGCGTTTGAAAAAGCAAAGGAAAAGAACATTCCCTGCCAGACAAAGACTGTTGTTGCAGGCGGTAACGATAGCGGAGCTATCCACGTTTCTGCTGGCGGTATCGAAACGGTTGCAATATCCGCTCCCTGCAGATATCTTCATTCTCCCGCTTGCGTGCTGTCAGGAAAGGATATGAAGGCAGTAGCCGATTTAGCCTACGAAATGTATATTGCCTTGGCTGAAAAAGAATGATAAGACAGATTTTTGAACTACCTCCCATAGACGAAACCAACCCCGTAGAGAGCAGGATAGAAGCCTACTTCAACGCCTATGGCGGAAATTATGACTTCTGCCGTTTTTACAGCGGTGACAATATCCTGATGCTGAATTACTGCGGTAAATTTTATATATCGGTAAAAGACGACTTTGACTGGGAGGAGCTTTATTTCTTCTTAAAAAATGCAGGTACGTTATGGGCTGAAATGAACGGCAGATGCTTTGACGTATTGAGAGATACGTTTTACGACTACCGCACTATACCGCTTTATCTTATGAAGAGCGAAGCCGTGGAGGTGTCAGAGGGCGGCAACTTTACCGAAAGCTACAGCGAGGTCTTTTCGGTAATAAAGGACGCCTTTGAGCTTTCAGATGATGATTTTTCAAATTGGTATACCGATACCTGCCACAGAGTACGGCACGGAGTGACAAGGCTTATAGCTCTTGACGATTACAGCGCCTCCTGTACGGTGTTTTACGAAAATACCGAGGGGTGCTTTCTGTCCGATATCGGAGTAAAAACAGAATATCAGGGCAGGGGACTTGGCAGAAAACTGCTTTATAATGCAAACAGACTTTTGGAAAACAAAAAATTATCCCTTTTGTGCAAAGCGGATAAAAGGGAATTTTATAAAAGCTGTGGGTTTATCTGTGAGGACAAGCCTGCGGCATATCAGTTAGTAAAGGAAAAATAAAAATGAGCTTTTTTGAAATTGACAGTCGCATTCTTGAGATAGCCGAAAGGGCGGAAAAGATGTGCGAAAAGCGATTCAGAGAAATCGAAAGAATAGGAGAATACAACGGACAGAAGGTGCTTTACTCCTTCATCAGCAACAACGTCAGCGAAATGCACTTAAAGGGTACCACGGGCTACGGCTATAACGATGACGGCAGAGATAAGCTGGATAAGGTATATGCAGACGCCTTCGGCTGTGAGGACGCCCTTGTGCGCCATAGCTTTGTAAACGGCACACACGCCTTATCTACTGCACTTTTCGGTGTGCTTCGTCCGGGCGATACTCTTTTATGTGTTACCGGTGAGCCTTACGATACACTTACAGAGGTTATAACCGGTGAATACGGCGGCTCTTTAAAGGAATTCGGCGTAAAATATGAAAAGATAGACCTGCTCCCTGACGGCAATGCAGATATTGAAGAGATAAAGAAAAGAGCAGGGGACTGCAAGGTAGCTTACATACAGCGCTCCCGTGGTTATTCTCTCCGTGAATCCTTCTCTGTTGATAAGATAGGTGAGATTATAAAAGCGGTAAAGGAAGTAAACGACAAGGCCATCATAATGGTGGATAACTGCTACGGCGAATTTGTAGAGGAAAGAGAGCCTACAGCGGTAGGTGCTGACCTTATCATAGGCAGTCTTATAAAGAATCCCGGTGGCGGCATTGCAAAAACAGGCGGTTATATCGCAGGCAGAAGAGACCTTGTAGAGCTTTGCAGCTACAGACTTACAACAGTCGGTATCGGCAAGGAGGTAGGCTGTTCTTTAGATGAAAACAGAGAGATGTATTTAGGCTTCTTCTTAGCGCCTCAGACAGTTGAGGCGGCGGTAAAGACTTCAGTCTTCGCTTGTGCCTTCTATTCGCTTTTAGGTTATGAGGTATTCCCCTCCTACGAAGCTCACAGAACTGATATAATTGCGGCTTTAAAGCTTGGCAACGAAGAAGCTTTGTGTGCTTTCTGCCGTGGAATACAGAACGGTTCACCCGTTGACAGCATGGCAACCCCAGAGCCCTGGGAAATGCCCGGCTATGACAGTAAGGTAATTATGGCGGCAGGAGCATTCACAATGGGAGCAAGTATAGAGCTTTCGGCAGACGCACCCCTCAGAGAACCCTATGCGGTATGGCTTCAGGGTGGTATCACCTATCCCAGCGGAAAGATGGGTATAATGCTTGCGGCACAGTCGATGTTAAAAAGCGGACAGCTTAAAATATAAACGGAGGATAAAAAGATGATAAGAAGTATGACAGGCTTCGGCAGGGAGCAGGCTATAATAAACGGCAGAGAAATAATTGCCGAAATAAAGAGCGTAAATCACAAATTTTTCGAGTTCAGCACAAAGCTTCACAGAAGCTTCAGCTACCTTGAACCAAGACTCAAGGCACTTGTAAAGGAAAGAGTAACGAGAGGCAAGATAGAGCTTTCTTTATCCGTATACAACATAGACGTAAAGGATACCACGGTAAGAGTAAACGGAAACGTGGTAGCAGGCTACGTAAACGCAGTAAGAGAGTTTGCTCCGACTATCGGAATTTTCGAGGATTTCTCCATGCCTGACATCTTCCGTATTCCCGACGCTTTTACAGTTATCAAGGAAGAGGAGGACGAGGAGGCTTTATGGGCTGACATTTCATCGGTTGTTGAAAAGGCTATAGATAAATTCGTGGAAATGCGTGAAAAAGAGGGCGAAGCGTTAAAGGCTGACGTTCTTGAAAAGGCACAGAATATCGAGGATATGGTGTGCGAAGTAGAAAAGTATTCTCCCGAAAGCACCGAGATATACAGAAAGAAGCTCTACGATAAGATGACAGAGCTCTTAGGCACTACGAATATAGATGAGCAGAGAATACTTATGGAAGCGGCAATCTTCTCCGAAAAAATTGCTGTGGATGAAGAAACGGTAAGACTTCACTCCCATATGACACAGCTTCGTCAGATGCTGGAGGGGGATAAGGAAACGGGCAGAAAGCTGGATTTTCTTATTCAGGAAATAAACCGTGAAACCAACACAATAGGCTCAAAGGCAAACGATATCCGCATTACAAGGCTTGTAGTGGATATGAAGAGCGAGATTGAAAAAATGCGTGAACAGGTACAGAATATTGAATAAAAATAACGGCGTAGGTTTTCACCTACGCCGTGAATTTTTTTTGTTTTCTCTTCGTGATCTATCTCACGTCTGAAAAATTACTTTCTCTTGGATACTACTACTGCGCCTGCTGCGAGAACTGCAATACCTGCTACAAGAGCAATACCTTCAACACCTGTGTTTGTGTTGGGCTTTTCGTCAGCCGCGGGAGCGTCTGTTGCAGGAGCGTCAGTTGCGGGTGCATCTGTCTCAGGAGCGTCTGTTGCAGGTGCGTCTGTCTCGGGAGCTGCTTCGCCTACAAGCTTAACGTCTGTAACTGTGATGTAGTAATCTGCGCCTAAATCAGCATTATCTACCCATTCTTCATCGAAGGTGTATGTATTGTTGCCAAGACCGAACTGCCACAGATAAAGGATCTCTGATTTATCAACCTTGAGAGATGCTAAAATATCATCACAGCTGATCTTCAGTGTATCAGCTTCCTTTACGTCCCATGAGAAGTAGTCCATGGATGCGTAAGTATTACCTGTTTCACCTGTGGGGCCCCATTCCATCCAGCCTGCAGGAAGGTAAGCTTCCATCTTTGTAGCCTTGCCGTCTTCGTCAACTGCTGTTGCGAACTTGTAGCAGAAAGTGAGCTTTGCGCCTTCTGTTGCACCTTCAGCCATAGGAGGAATCTCTGTGGATTCGTAGCTGATTTCGATGTAATCTGCCGCTTCTAAATCTGCGATTGTAAGGGGATTATCCATGCACTTTGCGTCACTGCCTACAAGCCATGTGCCGCCTGCCCAGCCTGCGGAGCCTGTATGCTCTTCTGCTGTAAGCTCGCCCATAAAGTCACGGTCTGCGAATGCTGTGAGTGTGAGTGTGGATACTGCTGCTACCGCTGTAGCAAGTGCTAAAACCTTTGATAATTTCATAGTCAATACCTCCATTTTTTTGCTAAGTAATCGTTTACTCAGCACCTTTGTGCCCTATTATAGCACTTTATTTATCTGTTGTCAACAGTTTTTGTGCATTTTGTGAAAATTTATTTATTACTGTGTGAAAAATAATGTGCTGTATTTCCGGAATATCTGTATAGCTTATTTTCACTTTTTTTCTTTATGGCAGAATTTTATCGTATGAAATAAAAATATCGTTCTTTTTTCGACAAAATGCGGATTTTTATTGACATTTATGCTACTTTAATTTATAATTAATCTTGTATTTATTTACGCTTTATGAAGTAAATTTTTTACTGAAAGGAAAGAAAAAAAGATGGAGAACATTGTCAGCCTTAAAGACCTTGTTGTAGAGTTTGAAGACGGAGAGCGAATCTTAAAAAGTATCAGCCTTGATATAAAGGATAAGGAATTCGTAACCTTTTTAGGTCCGTCAGGATGTGGTAAGACCACTACCTTAAGAATTATCGGCGGCTTTTTAGAGCCTACAAGCGGTGATGTTTTCTTTGAAGGAAAGCGTATCAACGGACTGCCTCCCCACAAAAGAAACGTTAACACCGTATTTCAGCGCTATGCGCTTTTCCCCCATCTTAACGTATATGAGAATATTGCCTTCGGACTTCGTGTAAAGAAGACCTCCGAAAAGGAGATAGTAAAAAGAGTAGGCGAAATGCTGGAGCTTGTAAACTTAAAGGGCTTTGAAAAGCGTAGCGTAAACCGACTTTCAGGCGGTCAGCAGCAGAGAGTAGCCATTGCCCGTGCTCTTGTAAATCATCCCAAGGTACTGCTCCTTGACGAGCCTTTAGGCGCACTTGACTTAAAGCTCCGTAAGGAAATGCAGACAGAGCTCAGAAAGATCCAGCAGGCGCTGGAGCTTACCTTCGTATACGTAACACACGACCAGGAAGAGGCACTTACCATGTCTGATACCGTCGTTGTTATGAATAACGGACTTATCCAGCAGATAGGCTCACCTACGGATATTTACAATGAGCCTGTAAATGCCTTTGTTGCCGACTTTATCGGTGAAAGTAATATAGTAAACGGCTGTATGCCCGAGGACTGCGTGGTTGAATTCATGGGTAGAAAGTTCCAGTGTGTGGATAAGGGCTTTGATCCCAACGAAACCGTTGACGTTGTAATAAGACCTGAGGACGTCAAGGTTATCCCCGCAGAAAAGGCAAAGCTCACAGGTATCGTAGAATCCGTAGTATTCAAGGGCGTTCATTATGAAATGACCGTTGACGGTGTTGACCATAAGTGGATTATCCATTCTACCAAGGCAGAGCCTGCAGGCTCTATGATAGGTATGGACTTCGATCCCTTTGATATTCACATTATGAAGAAGACGGAGGAAGAATAATGAAGCAGTTAAGAGTATTATCCCTCCCTTATCTTGTGTGGATGGTAATATTTATCGTCGTACCTATCATAATGGTAGCTGTCTTTGCCTTTACTACAAGCGACGGTAATTTTACAATCGACAACATTTCCAACGTAGGCCAGTATGCAAATATATTCGTACATTCTATCTGGCTTGCCCTTATAGCTACAGCAATATGCCTTGTACTGTCATACCCCATAGCCTTTTATCTTTCCCGTATGGAAAAGCATAAGCAGGGTACAATGCTTATGATAGTAATGCTCCCTATGTGGATGAACTTCCTTCTGCGTACTTATGCGTGGATGACTCTTCTTGGCAACAACGGTATTATAAACTACCTGTTAGGTCTTATCGGACTTGGTCCCTTCAAGCTGATAAATACCTCAGGTGCGGTTGTACTTGGTATGGTGTATAACTATCTGCCCTTTATGATATTGCCTCTTTATTCCGTTATGCAGAAGATAGATAAGAGCGTAATCGAAGCGGCAAGAGACTTAGGCTGTAATCCCGTAAAGGTAATGTTCAGGGTAATAGTACCCTTAAGCCTTCCCGGTATCGTGTCGGGTATAACAATGGTATTCGTGCCTGCAATCTCAACCTTTATCATTTCCCGAATGCTGGGCGGTGGTTCTAACCTGCTTATCGGTGACCTTATCGAAATGCAGTTCTTAGGCAACGCCTACGATCCACATTTAGGTGCGGCAATAGCCCTTGTGCTGATGGTGATAATACTTGCCATTATGACGGTAATGAATCAGTTCAGCCCTGACGATCAGGTGCTTATATAAGGAGGTGCGTATATGAAAAGACTTGGTAAAATCTATATGGCACTGATAATCTTCTTCTTATACGTGCCTATCTTCGTACTTATCGTATTCTCCTTCAATGAGTCGAAAAGCCGTTCTGTATTCAGCGGATTCACTCTTGAATGGTACGAAAGACTGTTCAATAACAGTATAATTATGTCGTCCCTTGTAAACACCCTTATAATAGCGGTGATAGCAAGTATAATTTCCACAATTCTCGGTACTTTAGCGGCAATCGGCATCAACAGTATGAGAAAGGTGCCGAAAAGCATTGTAATGAATATCACCAATATCCCCGTTATAAACCCCGAAATCGTAACAGGTGTATCCCTGATGCTTTTATTCGTATTCTTTGCCGCAAGAATGAATATGGAATTCGGTTTTGTAACCCTTGTTATAGCGCATATAACCTTTGACGTACCTTACGTTATCCTTAACATTATGCCGAAATTCAAGCAGATGGATCCTCATCTTTTCGAGGCGGCGCAGGATCTTGGCTGTAGTCCCTTTACAGCCTTCAGAAAGGTAATACTCCCTGAAATTATGCCCGGTATCATAAGCGGCTTTTTAATGGCGTTTACCTATTCTCTTGATGACTTCGTAATAAGCTACTTTACCTGCGGTGCAACCTCACAGACTCTGCCTATCACAATCTACTCAATGACAAGAAGAAAGATTTCTCCCGAAATCAACGCTCTGTCAACGCTTATATTCGTGGTGGTAGTGGTAATTCTTATTGCAAAGAATATCATCGAAAACCGTCAGGCAAAGAAAAACGCAGTATATAAAGGGGGAAGAGCATGAAAAAAAGAAGATTCCTTTCCCTTATAGCAGTAGCAATAATGACCGTCGGATTATTCAGCGGATGCGCTGAAAAGACGTCTGATGAAGGCGAAGAAGAGGAAGAAGAGGTATACCAGCAGACTCTTACCATCGAGGATGAGGAGTATTATACCAGATTCAAGGACAAGGGTATTTCCATAAACGTCTACAACTGGGGCGAATATATCTCCGCAGGTGCAGAGGAGGGTACTCTTGACGTAAATGCAGAATTTGAAAAGCTGACAGGCATCAAGGTAAACTATACAAACTTTGCTACAAACGAGGAACTTTATGCAAAGCTCAAGGGCGGCGGAGCTTCCTATGACGTTATCATCCCTTCCGACTATATGATAAGTAAGATGATAAAGGAAGAGCTTATCCAGAAGATAAATCTTGATAACATCCCTAATTACAAATACATTATGGATAACTTCCGTAATATGTCCTACGATCCTGAAAACGAATATTCCGTACCCTTTACCTGGGGTACTGTAGGTATCATCTATGACGAAACGGTCATAGATTTAGATCCTGAAGAAATTGACTGGGATATTCTCTGGGATGAAACCTATATGGGACAGATACTGATGTTCGATAATCCCCGTGACGCCTTTGCAATTTCTGAAATTATGCTGGGCTATTCCATAAACTCCGAAAACCCCGACGAGCTCACAGCCGCCGCAGAAAAGCTGAAACAGCAGAAGCGTGTGGTACAGGGCTACGTAATGGATGAGATTTTCGATAAGATGGGTGCAGGCGACGCTCTTATAGCTCCCTACTATGCTGGTGACGCCCTTACCATTATGGAAGAAAACGACGCTCTCAATTTCGTAGTTCCCAAAAGCGGCACAAACCTTTTCGTTGACGCTATGTGCATTCCCACAAGCTCAAAGCAGAAGGAAGCCGCAGAGATGTATATAAACTTTATGTGTGAGCCTGATATAGCCTATTCAAATATAGAATATATCTGCTACTCCACACCTCATAGTGCGGCTTTTGAAATGCTTGACGATGAAGTGAAGGAAAGCCCCATAACCTATCCCGATGAGGAATTCATTGCTGAAAATACTACCGTATTCGTAAATCTTTCCGACGAAACAAACCGACTTATGCAGGATTTATGGACAGAGATGAAATCCGCCGAGGACGAAACCACGAATAAATGGCTTGTCCCCGTGTTCCTTATAGGCTGTCTTGGTCTTACGGTATTTGTGCTTATAAGAAGACATATTAAGGCGAAAAAGGATATATTCTGATATATAACAAGCAATAACCCGTGCATAGCACGGGTTACTTTGTAGGAGGAAATATAATGAAGCTTCTTTTTAAACAGCGTATTTTCTCATGGTTTGACAGCTATGATGTATACGACCGGAATGACAATACAGTATTTACAGTAAAGGGCGAGCTTTCCTGGGGGCATCTGCTTCGCATCTACGACGCCGCAGGAAACAATATCGGACATATTCAGGAAAAGGTGCTGACCTTCCTGCCGAAGTTTGAAATGTATATAGGGAATAACTATGCAGGCTCTATCCGTAAGGAGTTTTCCTTCTTTATCCCGAAATTTGATATTGATTTCAAGGGCTGGTACGTAGAGGGAGATTTTTTCGAGTGGGATTACAGAATCTACGATTCCACAGGAGGAATAGTAGCTACCATATCAAAGGACGTACTTAACTTTGTAGACGTATATGAGCTTGACATAAGCAATCCCGAAGATGCGATATACGTTCTGATGCTTGTCCTTGCAATCGATGCGGAGAAATGCTCAAGAAGATGATTAAAAAACAGATTACGTCCCGTGTCTTCACACGGGACGTTTTTTGATGGATGGGAATAGCGTAAATTATAGTTTATCGGTGAGTTAATGGATTTGTTTTATGTATAAAAACGGTGCGTCGAGGAAGCCGCCCCCAACACGCTCTCCGCTATATTGGTGGGAAATGTAGGGGTCGGCGTCCTCGACGACCCGCATAAATTACCGCATTTTTTGATGATGCAACTCGCCGCAAAATTTCAAATTCTGTTGCACAAATTACAAAAATGTAGTATAATTTTAAAAAAATTAAAGAATTTTCGGAATGAAATTAAATTTTACAGGTCTTATAGTATGAAAGGAGTGAAAGATTATGGAGGATATTGAAATCATAGCACTTTATAATCAGCGAAATCAGAACGCTATACGGGAAACCGAAGCGAAATACGGGAGACTGCTAAATAAAATAGCCTTTGAAATTCTTGATAGCTTTGAAGACAGCGAGGAATGTGTAAATACTACGTATTTAAAGACCTGGAATGCAATACCGCCTACTGCACCGCAATCTCTTCGTTCCTATGTCTGCCGTGCGGTCAGAAATACAGCCTTAACGCTCATTGTACAGCTTAATCGTCACAGAAAAGAGGACATATACACAGAGCTTGAAGAGGTAATAAGTGACAGCGATACGCCCGAGTCTGTGATAGAGGCAAAAGAGCTGACTATACTTATAAACAGTTTTCTCAGCATACAGAAAAAAAGAAACCGTCAACTTTTTGTGCTCAGATATTATTATAATATATCAATAAAAACTCTTGCAGAAGGCTTTATGATGGGTGAGCAGGCGGTGGCGTCCCAGCTTATGAGAATGAGAGAAAGCCTTCGTGCTTATCTTATCGATAACGGCATTTCGTTACAGGAGAAACAAATATGACTGAAAACAACAAAAAACTATGGGATAGAGCTGTCAGCGGCATTAAAGAGGAATATACCGATGAGGCGGCAGAAAAAATGGAAGATATAACGAACAACAATCTGTTTGATAATGAGCTTGACGTGTATGAAAAAACAGATAAGAAGAAATTTCCTGTCTTTGCAGTTGCGGCGGCAGTTGCGGCTGTAATTGGGGTGACAGTTCTTACAACGATTGTAATAATAAACGGTAGCTTAGCTGTTACACCGCTCGATAGCTCCGAGATTGATTCAAGCAGCATTGTAAACAGCAGTGAGGAAGGTAAGAATACCTCAAAAACCGAAACTTCCTCAGAAAGCGAAATTTCTTCGGAAAGTGAGAGCTTGCCGATGATTGATGCAGGAGATTATCTCTACGATTTCCTTGATGACGGGACTATAGCAATCACCGGATACAAGGGTACGGATAAGGCTATTGTCATTCCGGGCAGTCTCGGCGGAAGGGGAGTAACGCAAATATCTGATTACGCTTTTAAGGATTTAAAAATAGAAGAGGTCACTATTTCAGAAGGAATAGAAGTAATAGGAAGAGAAGCCTTTTTTGACTGCAAGGAGCTCAGAAAAGTGGATTTCCCTGATACTATGCGAGAAATAAGAGAAGATGCTTTTCATAATTGCGTTATGCTTGAAAGTATAACCTTGCCCGAAGGACTGACAAAATTAGAGGGATCGGCTTTCAGCAGATGCGAGCTGATTACTGAGGTGAAGATTCCGAAGGGTATAAAAAAGATAGGCGAAGCAGCCTTTATCTGCTGTACCAGTCTGACAAAAGTCGAGCTTCCTGAGGGTGTTCAGGAAATTCAGGCAAGAGCATTCTATGGATGCGGCTTTGCGGAAATAAAGATTCCTGAATCTGTTACAAAAATAGGTGCATGGGCATTTGCCTACAATGAAACCTTAGAGAAAATCTATCTTCCCAAAAACATAAAAGCAGCGAAGTTCGGTGAGAATCACTATGATGGAGAGACATTCTATAATCCGTTTATAGGGTGTCATGGTCTTACGGAAATAGAGGTTGATCCAAAAAATCGTGATTTATACACTCAGGATGGAGTTTTATATACAAGAAACGACAACAGACTTATAGCTTATCCTGAAGGTAAACCGGACACGGAATACAGACTGCCTGAAGGTGTAGAAGTAATAGGCTCTTTAAATGATGTGGGATATATCGTTTCAGAGTGTAACGGTAATCTCAGAAAGCTTATATTACCTGAATCCCTGAAACATATAGGTACAAGAGCCTTTGAAGATATGGAATGGAATTTTTATATAGAATTTCCTGAGGGACTTACGGATGTTAATATAAAAGAAGATGCATTTATCTATGCCTCCCGTATAATTTTCCTTTGCAGAGAAAATTCTGTCGCACATCAGTACGCAAAAAAGCATAATATAGAATTTGAAATAATAGAATAAAAATTAAAGGCTGACTTATCTGAAACGATAGGTCAGCCTTGATTTTTATTACCCCTTCGCCTTCTTATTAAGCCTCATAAAGAATACCGTCATAAGAACGAGTATTACTACAAGGAAAACGGGGAAGAGGTGAATGCTTATATTATCCGCAAGTAATCCGAAAAGTGCAGGTGCAACTATTATGCCCACGTAGGCGCTTGCCATCTGCACGCCGATAATTGCCTGAGAGGTATCAGCGCCGAATCTTGTCGGAGTGGAATGTATAATACACGGATATATGGGAGCGCATCCGAGACCGATAAGTAAAATTCCGATAATTGCACCGACTATTCCGAAGGGCAGAATAAGTGTGATTATACCTGCCGCTATTACGGAGCATCCGATATATACCATTTTGTTATCACCGAATCTGTCTGCAATAAAGCCGTTTAAGAATCTTCCGCCGGTGATACCGATATAGAATACCGCACCGAAGCCTGCCGCTGTTTCAGCGGCTATGTTCTTTGTAAGAACTATGTAGCTTACCGCCCACAGCCCTGCGGTTGATTCGAGAGCACAGTAGCATAAGAAGGTCATCATAACCTCCTTTACGCCTCTTATCGAAACGGTACGTTTTAAGCCTAACGGCTTTGCGTCACTTTTTTCCGCTTTGACTACATTTTGCTGTGCTTTCATTTTCCATAAAGGGAGAGAGATAAAGAGTAAAACCGTCAGCACCGCCTGTATTATAAAGACGGCAAGGTATCCCATAGACCAGCTGTGTCCGTTTGTGAGGAAGGTGGACAGAATATACGGGCCTACCGAACAGCCAAGTCCCCAGAAGCAATGAAGCCAGCTCATCTGACGGCTTTTGTAGTGTACTGCCACGAAATTATTAAGTGCGGCGTCAACGCTTCCTGCACCCAGTCCGTAGGGGATAGCCACAAGGCACAGATGCCAGAACTGACTGCTTATAGAATACAGGAAAAGCGCTAATGCGGTAGCACCTACGCTTATAGCGGTAAGCAGTCCCGTGCCAAGCTTTTTTACAAGCCTTTCGCACATAAGAGCAGATATTACCGTCATAGCGGACGTTATCATACTTATTATTCCTGCAAAAGAAATAGGGACGTCAAGTCCCTTGTACATTTCGGGCCAGGCACTGCCCAACAGACCGTCGGGCAGACCAAGACTGATAAATGAAATATAAATTATTACAATGAGTAGATGTATCATTCAGTTTGTCATCCTTCTTTTTTTGTCCTTCTTACCTTGTCTCGTACCTTTAAAATGAAGGATGGCGTTACCGATAATTCGTCTATCCCTATATTTATGAATTTTTCCGTAAGGGACGTGTCAGCCGCCAGCTCTCCGCAGATGCCTACCCATATTCCGTTTTCGTGGGCAGATTTTGCGGTATATTCAATAAGCCTTAAAACAGCGGTGTTCTCCGTATCCGAGTATTTGTCAAGATAGGGATTCTGTCTGTCGCAGGCGGTAGTGTACTGAGTAAGATCGTTTGTGCCTATGCTGAAAAAGTCACATAGCTTTGCAAGCTTGTCGCTTATTACAGCGGCGGCAGGAGTTTCTACCATAATGCCGATTTCGGTGTTTTCGTCATAGGGGATATTCTCTGCTTTAAGCTGGTTTTTAACCTTGTCGCATATTTCACGGACTCTTATAAGCTCATTCTCGCTTGAAATCATCGGGAACATAACTGCGAGATTGCCGTATACCGACGCTCTGAATAAAGCTCTCAGCTGTGTCTCAAATATTTCAGGTCTTGCAAGGCACAGCCTTATCGCACGAAGTCCTAAAGCAGGGTTTTCTTCCTTCGGTATATCGAAATATTCAGCATTTTTATCTGCACCTATATCAAGGGTACGTATAACTACTTTTTTATTTTCCATCATCGACAGAACTTTTTTATAGATGTTAAACTGCTCCTCCTCCGAGGGGTAGCTGTCTCTGTCAAGATAAATAAATTCGCTTCTGAAAAGACCTATGCCGCCCGCATCGTTTTCTATGGCGGATTTTACGTTGTCTATACTTCCGATGTTTGCAAAAATATCTATTCTTCTGCCGTCAAGGGTTATATTCTCCTTGCCTCTGTTTTCCTCTATAAGAGCTTTTTCGGCTTTCTGACGATTCTGTTTTTTTATAAAGGCTTCAAGAGTTTTTTCGTCGGGAACAATAATAAGCTCGCCCGTTTCACCGTCCACAACAGCGCTATCACCCTCTGACAGCTGACTTATAAAATCCTCGCCCATTCCGATTATGGCAGGAATGCCCATGCTTCTTGCAAGTATCGCCGTGTGGGAGTTTGCCGAGCCGTAGGCGGTAACAAAGGCTACCACCCGACTTCTGTCAATAGACATGGTTTCGCTGGGCGTCAGATCGTCGGCACAGATTATAAGATTATCACCGTCTGCTTCGTTGCTGTTTTCATTTCCCGAAAGGCAGGAGAGTATTCTGTCGGAAATATCCCTTATATCAGCGGATCTTTCCTTCATATAATCGTCATCCATAGCGGCAAAGCTGTCGGAAAAGATCCTTCCTGCATTTGCTACGGAATACTCTGCGTTATAGCCCTCTTCCAGCATACCGAGTACAGCCTCGTTGAAGTCCTCATCCTCAATGAGCATCATATGAATATCAAATATCCCTGCGGCTTCCTCTCCCGTTTCCGATACAGCCTTTTCATAGATCCTTTTCAGCTGTCCGACGGCAGTTTCCTTCGCCTTTTCAAATCTTTTCAGCTCATCGGAGTAGTTGTCTGTCTTCTTGTCCGACGGCTGTATTTGTGATATTGCGGTACTTTTTTTGGTTACCGATATTCTGCCGATGGCTACAGCGGGATAAACTCCCTTTCCGATGAATCTTAACATAGCTTTTCCTTTGCTTTTAAAAAATCTAAACGTTTGCTTCAAAAAATTCCTTGATGGCGGTGAAGGTCGCTTCTTCATCCCCACCGTTTACAGTCACGGTTACGGTATCGCCCTTTTTGATGCACATACCCATAACAGCCATAAGTCTTGTGCAGGAAACTGTCTTATCACCCTTTGTGATAGTTATTTCGCTGTCGTAGTTCTTAGCCTCCTTCGCAAGCATTCCCGCAGGTCTTGCATGGAGTCCCAGCTCGTCCGTTATTACATACTGAAAGCTCTTCATAAACGATACCTTCCTTTCTTGGTTTATACTTTTATTATACTATTATTTTTCGCTTTATGCAAGCCTATTTTTAAGGTATTTTTATTTCAGTGATAATTCCGTAATGATCTGATATTACAGGATAATTTTTCCCGTCAAAAATTATTCTGTGGCTTAATATTTCTGCTTTCCTACAGCCCCATATCTGATCGATCCTCATACCGCCGGCGTCGCTTTTTATTCTGTCCCGCCAGCCGTCGATTATTCCGTTTACGGTAATGCCGTCATCCCTTGACTGCGCCCTTAAAAAGCTGTCGTAAAAGCCTGACGCCGATACAAGACTGTAGCCTTCGCCTTTTATTTCCGCTGGATTATTGAAATCCCCCATAAGCCAGATGCTTTTATATCCTCTGATGCCGTTAATAGTCTTCAGCCATTGGTCGGCAAAGCTGTCGCTGTCATTCCACCAGCCGTAATGCACGGAGAAAAATATATCGTCGGGATAATCCTTTACCTTAACGCCAAGAAGCTTTCTTGTGCGCCAGTCGCTATAATTATCCTCACGGCTTACGGTAAGGCAGACAGCCTTTGTTATCCTGCTTTTTGACAGCACAGCTATGCCTTCGTCAAAAATGCCGTAGCCATTTTTTATATTCTTATAGCTCCAGTAGTAATCGACTCCCATACGGGAGAGCATATTTATTACGCTTAAAGCGTGGTTGTCGCTTTTTACTATTGTTTTATCATCGGGCGGGGTAAAGCGGGGAGGAGCTTTTATCTGCGCCCCTTCTATGCTCTGGTTGACCTCCTGAAGTGCGATTATATCAGGTCTTATCTCATATACAGCCTTTACAAAAGCGCCAAGCTTTTCTCTGTAGCTTTCTTCTATAAGACTATGAGTGTTCAGCGTCAGCAGTTTTATAAATATCCCACCTTAAAGAATATCGTTTATATCGGATTTCAGCACGTCAGCTTCGGGACCGAATATAGCCTGAATGCCGCCGTCCTTTTTTATAAGACCTAACGCACCGAGCTTCTTCCATTCCTTTTCCTCTGCCACTATATCCGTATTTTCTACAGATACACGAAGCCTTGTCATGCAGGCGTCAACGTCGGTTATATTATCTCTGCCGCCAAGTAGAGAAATTATCTTTTCCGCTCTGCTGTTATTATCGGAAACGCCTTCCGTCCTGCTTTCCGTTACGTTGTCGCTGTTTATATCAAGTGTATAGTTACCCAGTCTGCCAGGGGTAGCGTAGCGGAATTTTCCTATCATAAAATAGGATACGAAATAGCCTATAACAAGGAACGCTATAGTTGTAATAACAAAGTTTATAATATCTCCCGTAAGACCTGCTTCTATCGACATCGGCAGTCTTGTAAGAAGCTCTATACTACCGAAGGAATGCAGTCTTAAATCTATTACTCCCGACATGGCAAAGGCAATACCCTGAAGCACCGCATAAACGATATAAAGGGGCAGAGCACAGAACATAAACATAAATTCTATAGGCTCGGTTACACCTGTCAGAAATACTGCAAGAGCAGTCGAAATATAGATAGAGCGGTATTTCCTTCTCTTGTCCTTGTCAACTCTTCTGTACATACCGAGTCCTATACCGAGAAGAAGTCCCATAGAGCCTATCATCTGTCCGACCTTGAATCTTGCAGGAACTACGGTAGCCAACAGATTTTCATAGGCGGCAGTATCGCCAAGCGCCTTGAAGTTTATAAGATCCGTTACCCAGGCAAGCCATAAAGGATCCTGACCGAATACCGTCTGACCTGCGTTTACACCCGTGCCGATTATATAGCTACCGCCGAAGCTGGTGTAATTCATAGGAATAGTCAGCATATGGTGAAGACCGAAGGGGAGGAGCAGTCTTTCCAGCGTGCCGTAGATAAAGGGAGCAAGCAATGGCGAGCTGTCCGCAGAAGAAGCTATCCATACGCCGAAGGCGTTTATTCCCGACTGTACAAGAGGCCACACTATAGCAAGTATGAGAGAGGCTATCACCGACCACAGAATAACCACCAGCGGTACAAATCGCTTGCCGTTGAAAAAGGCAAGGGCGTTGGGAAGTCCCCTGAAATTATAGAATTTGTTATAGATAACGCCACCTAAAAAGCCTGATATTATACCTACGAATACGCCCATATTAAGAGCAGGTGCGCCAAGCACCGAGGTGAAATAGTTTTCTACAGCCATTTCCTGACCGAATAAGGAATATACCACCGCACCGGGTTCTGACAGCATAGCGGCGGTAACACCGAAAACAGCACCGGTGATACTGTTTATCAGTATAAAGCATAGCAGAGCGGCAAAGGCGCCGCCTGCCTTGTCCTTTGCCCAGCTACCACCTATAGCTACGGCAAACAGAATATGCAGATTGCTGATTATAGTCCAGCCTATATTCTCCATAACGCTGCCGATAGTGTTTATTATTGCCGTATCTCCGCCTGCCATCATAATAAGCTTGCCTATACTTATCATAAGTCCTGCCGCAGGCATTACCGCAATTACTACCATAAGCACCTTGCCAAGCTTCTGCAGAAATTCAAAATTTATAAGAGAACGCTTCTTTTTCTTTTCCTTGATATTTTCTTCTGCAACCACTCCGCTTTTTTCTATGTTATCAGCCGTCTTTTTCCTTATGGTGATAAGAGCGTCACCCTTCTGCATATTTCCGGTAGTAGCTTCGACGCTGTATTCCTCCGTATCCTCGCAGATTATAACGGGCGTAGTTATATCAATACCTGCCGCCTTGATAAAATCAATATCCGCAACCGCCACAAGCTGACCTTTTTCTACTCTGTCACCAACGTTTACCTTAAGCTTAAAGCCGACGCCCTTCAGCGATACCGTATCAACTCCGAAGTGGACAAGCACCGATATTCCGTTATCCGTTTCAAAGCCTATGGCGTGCTTTGTTTCGGCAACCGACGATATAACGCCGTCTACGGGGCTGTATATATTTCCGTCCGAAGGAATAATTGCACAGCCGTCTCCTAATATTCTGTCCCTGAATACGTCATCCTTTACTTCATCAAGTGATATTGCAACGCCGTTCAAGGGCGAAAATATACTGATTGTTTCAGAATTTTTCATAATTGCTCCTTTGTTTTCTGAATGATTCTGAAATTAAGTATTTGCAGAATAGTGCATTTTATTTGTATAAGATACAGGAAAAAGCTTGCAATTTTTTTTGAGCGGGTATATAATAAAATAAAGCCATAAATTGACAAAGGAGTGACGTTATGCTGAATACCATCATAATAACCGTCTACGTAGCTGTTGCCGTTATAGCGGCAATATGCCTTGGACTGTACGGCTATAAAAAAGGCTGGAAGGGTGGACTTGCAGTATCCGGAATATCCGTTACAGCTACAGTCTGTGCCTTTTTCCTGACACCCGTTCTGGCAGGAACGCTTGCCGGTATGCCGATTGTAGCAGAGCTTTCCGACAAGCTGTATAATGCTACGGAAAAAATAGGACTTGGAAAACAACAGCTGTCCGGCGTAGTTGATAGCAGTATCAGAAAGCTTTTCGAGATACCTGTTGCGGTGATTTTATTTATACTTTTCTTTATTCTCTTTTCTGTGGCGGCACTTATAATAAGAAAAATATTAAAATGCAGTAAGGAGCAGGGAGATACCAGATCTAAAATTGCAGGTCTTTCCTTAGCGGCGGTATCCGTTCCGCTGGTGCTATTATTTACCTTCCTTGTGGGCAGGATAAATATTTTCGAGGAAACGAAAAGAGCCGATACCATAACACAGCTTATAAATAAGCCTTCGGAAGAGATGGTAGAAGAACTGCTTCACAATAACAGAACCTACGTTGATATATTCTTTGATACCGGCGTGCTTGAGGCGGATGCGGACACAAGGCTTTCTCTTATAAACAGCGGTATCAGCGGATTTGTAAACAGTACCGATGACGAGCTTTTAAAATCCGTATATAACTTTGACGGCTACGGCACAAGGACAGCACTTGATAAGGACCTTGCTACGGTAGACGGGCTTTACGTAATTGCCGATGAAAATAAGCTCTTAGAGGAGGGTAACCTTCTGCAGAAGGTCTTTGATATAGAGGATAAGAGAGCGGTTGTCGAAAAAATATATTCACTCGAATGGAGAGACGTGGTATTGCGCTACGTACTTTCCTACGCTGTAAGATATATCATTTCAGATAAAAGCTACGTTTATCCCGAAAGCATTTCCCTTGACGGCACAGAGGAGGACGTTTTACTGCTCCTTGACGTGGCACAGAAGGTAAAATCAGGTGAGACGTCAAAGCTTCAGGCGGCAAAGCTCCTTGTAAAATCTCCTCTTATACCCAAGGACGTTCTTTCAACGGTAATAAAGGAGAATATCAGCAACGTAGCAGGCGGCGAAATGGCTGACAAGGTGACCGAATATATCGAAAAGCACGATATACTTCAGAAGATAGCCGATAATGAGCTTCCTGCAGATGAGGTGCTGGACTTTATCGACAGACTCCAGAATGGTGAGCTTGCCGAGGAGCTGAGAATAAACGAGATAAAGGAATATCTTGAAGATAATAAGATATTTGAGGTTATAGAGGATGCAAACCTCCTTACAAGCCTTGGCGTAGACAGTAAGCTGATTGAAAATATCAAAAACGGCAACTATTCCGAAATAGATATGGATGATATTTTAAACAGCTTCGGCTTCATAATATAAAAATACCCCGTTGTTATCCTTACGATAGCAACGGGGATAGGTTTTTATTCTCCGATAGAAAGCTTAAAATCTCCTGAAAGAAGAATCCTTGCCAGCTCGGCAGTGGTTTTGACTCTGGTTTTTAAAAGCACGCCGTTTGCCTTCTCAAAATTTACGCTGTGCATATCACTGCCTGCAATGAGGATTGTACCTGAATTTCCGAAAATGCGCTGTGCCTTTTCGTTATCCTGGGGCTGATTGCAGAAATTATGCACCTCAATACCATCAACGTATTTAAGGTCGGGTACAGCGTCTGGATCCTTTATATATTCTCTGTTGCGGAAGGGGTGGGCATAGGCTACAAAGCCGCCGGCCTTCCTGATCTCTTCTGACCATAATTCAAGATTTTCCTCTCTTAAAGAAGGTCTCTCGGCTATAAATTCAGGCTCTACGCCGTATACCAGAATCTCTCTTCCGTCTCCGTAGCCCTGTTCTATACCGAACAGCAAATCAAAATCCAGCTCTTTTGCGGTTTTCTGTCCCTCATAATATGCTCTTGCATACTCCATGACAAATTCGCTCCAGGTCTGATTTCTGCTTACCGAAGTATTGCCGCAGTAAAAATGATTGGTTACCGCCATACCCGTATAGCCAAGACTCTTGTATTTTTTTATCATATCGTGGACGGTATCCACGGCACAGGCACTACCTTCCTTTGTGTGCATATGAAGTTCGTATTTGTACATTTTTTCTTTTCACCTTTCACATATCCCTTTTTTTAAAATTGTACCATATTTTCCTCTTAAAATCAAGGTTTTCAGGCATTTTCCCACTTTTGTACAGTATTTATAAACATTTTGGTTAGCGAAAACTAACTTTTGTAAGAAAGTTAGAAAGTCGGAAAATAAGGTTGACAAATGAGATTTTAAGGGTTATAATAGCCTCAACAACAGAACATTCCGATGGGGGAGTAGTGGCACGGATATCGCAGGGCGATATGACAGTGTGGCAAGTCAACATCCTGGCGTAATGCCTGGCTTGTCTTAAATAACGAGACTCATGTATTGCATAAGGCTATTGCTGTACATGGTGTCTTTTTTTATTTCTCATCAAAAGGTACAGTACCGGGATTGCTTTATGCAGTACCCGGTTTTTTTGTTGATTAAAAGAAAAGGAAGGTAACAGATATGTTTCTGGAAATCAGCAAAATCAAAAAGAGCTTCGGCGAAGGAGAAAGCAGAACGGAGGTGCTTAAGGGCATCGACATAGGCATCGAAAAGGGCGAGATATGTGTTCTTTTAGGTCCGTCGGGTTCAGGAAAATCCACTCTTCTTAACATCATCGGAGGCATTGATAATGCGGACAGCGGTTATATTTCTATTAACGGAGAAAGAACCGCAGATATGAGCGAGGCGGCTCTCACCATCTACCGCAGAAAGCACTTGGGCTACATCTTCCAGATGTATAACCTGATTCCCAATTTAAACATCAGGGAGAATATCGAGGTAGGCGCATTTTTAAGTGATAACCCTCTTGATATTGACGAGCTTTTGAATACGCTTGGCTTATACGAGCATCGTCACAAGCTACCGAATCAGCTTTCAGGCGGTCAGCAGCAGCGTACCGCTATCGGCAGAGCTATAGTAAAGAATCCCGATATCCTGCTTTGTGACGAGCCTACGGGCGCTCTTGACTACAAGACCTCCAAGGAGATATTAAAGCTTATCGAGGAGGTAAACAGAAAGTACGGAAATACAGTCGTAATGGTAACCCATAACGACGCTATAAAGAATATGGCTCACAGAGTTATAAAGCTCCGTGACGGTATGATAAGAAAGAATTATCTTAACGAAGAAATCATACCCGCTTCAGAGCTTGACTGGTAAGGAGGTAATAAAATGAGAAATCCTCTTATCAGAAGACTACCCAGAGAGCTTAAAAGTGAGTTTCCGAAGTATCTGGTAATCTTCCTCTTTATGATAATGGTAATAGGCTTTGTTTCAGGTATGAGCGTAGCTTCAGGCAGTCTTATGAAATGCTATACCGAGAGCTTTGATAAATGCAACGTGGAGGACGGCAATTTCGAGCTTGCGATAAAGGCTGACGAAACTCTTATATCCTCCCTTGAGGAGAGTGATATAAAGCTCTATGAAAATTTTTATATAGAAAAGGATACGAAGGAGGTTGACAGCGTCCTGCGTGTCTATAAGAATCGTAAGGATATAAACCTTGTCAGCATTATGAAGGGCGAAATGCCTTCTGAAAATAATGAGATAGCTATAGACAGAATGTATGCCGACAACAATAATTTAAAGGTCGGAGATACTCTTACGGTAGGAGAAAGGGCGTTTACTATTTCAGGGCTTGTTGCCTTTTCCGACTACAGCGCTTTATACCGCAGTCCCTCGGATATGATGTTTGACGCTATCAAATTCGGCGTGGCGGTGACAACCGAAGAAGGCTTTGACTCTTTAGGAGAAGCGGGACTTCATTACAATTATTCCTGGCTTTATAACACAGCGCCCGAGGATGATATAAAGGCAAAGGAAATGAGCGAGGAGCTTCTTGAAAGCATTGCTGAAAAAGCACCCGTTACAAGCTTTATCCCCGCCTTTTCAAATCAGGCAATGCAGTTTGTGGGTGATGATACCGGCAAGGACAGAATAATGTTTATCGTGTTCCTTTATATCGTTATTGCGATAGTAGCCTTTATTATGGCTATCACTACCAGCAACACGGTAGCAAGAGAGGCTACCGTAATAGGTACACTCCGTGCCTCAGGCTATAAGAAAAGCGAAATAATACTGCACTATCTTGCAATACCGACTCTTGTAACCTTTATTTCTGCACTTATCGGTAATATACTCGGATATACGGTATTCAAGGATTACGCTCTTTCTATCTACTATACCAACTACAGCCTGCCCTTATTTGATATAATGTGGAATGCAGACGCCTTTATAAGCACCACTATAATCCCCGTAATCCTGATGTTTATAATAAATTTCTTCATCCTTAAAAGAAAGCTCAGCCTTTCTCCCCTTAAATTCATCAGAAGGGATTTAAAGAAGAATAGCAAGAAAAAGGCTATAAAGCTCAATAAAAAGATAGGCTTTATGCACCGCTTCAGACTTCGTATAATACTGCAGAATATACCGAACTACGTAACTATCGTTATAGGCGTATTCCTTGCCAATATCATTATTCTTTTAGGACTCGGTTTTCCGAAGCTCCTTGACAACAGCAGCAAGCTTATTTCCGAAAGTCTTATCTGCAACTACCAGTATATTTTAAAAGCACCTGCCGAAACGAAGTGCGAGGGTGCAGAAAAATACTGTGCAGGCTCTCTTGTTACAGATTTTGAAGGAAGAAAGAAGGAATCAGTTACAATTTACGGACTTCAGCCTGACGGCGAATATATAAATATCGGCGGTGAGGATGAGATATGCGTATCCTCTGCGTTTTCCGAAAAATACGGAGTCGGCAAGGGCGACACGGTTACTTTAAAGGAAGAATTCGGCGAAAAGAAATACACCTTCACTATAACGGGTATCATCGACGCTCCCGTTACTATCGCAATGTATATGAGCCGTGACATCTTCTGCGATAGCTTCGATTATGAAGAAGGCTATTACAACGGTTATTTATCCGATAATAAGATAACCGATATCGACGAAATGCTGATAGCGGCAACTATAACAGAAGACGATATGAATAAGATGTCCCGTCAGCTTACCCGTTCAATGGGTGGAGTGATGGATATATTCGCCGTTTTCGGTATCGTGATGTTTATGCTTATAGTTTACCTGCTTTCAAAAATCATAATCGAAAAGAACTCCCGTTCTATTTCTATGACCAAGATTTTAGGCTACAGCAATAAGGAGATAAGCGGACTGTATATAGTTTCTACAAGCATTGTGGTTATTGCATCCTTTATCGTTACAATGCCGATTGTTGATATACTTATGAGATACGTATGCATAGTTATGTTCTCAGAATTTTCGGGCTGGATGCCTTACGTAGTGCCCTTTTATATCTATCCGATGATAATCGGACTCGGTATAGCGGCTTACGGTATAATTGCCTTTTTACAGTACAGAAGGGTAAAGAAAGTACCTCTTGCCGAGGCTTTAAAAAACGTAGAATAAGCAAATCCCCGACGCCATTAAAGCGTCGGGAATTTTATATGGAAAGTAAAATCTCTTAGTCTTTTTTGTAAAAAAGCATAGCAATAGCGCTGATGCAAAGGGAAGGATAATAAGTACCCATGCAGGCGTGGTCTGTCCAGCTCCAGAGCCCTATAAACCAGTCGAATACCAGCATTAAATCGGAGAAGAAGAACAGAAAGCTTGCTATAGCCAGAAGAAAGGTAAATATATTTTTCCTGCGGATAAAGTTTCCGACAGCCTTTCCCAGCATCATACTGATTATGAGAGCGTAGACTATGCAGACGATTCTGAAAAAGGGCGGATCGAATTCAAGAAGGGGACAGAGTATCAGAAAAAGCGTTCCTGCAAGAAATATCCCACCACCGATTATAATATCGGCTTTTCTGATTTTCTGTAAAAAGCAATATGCCACAAAGAAAAATATATGTCCTACGGCAAATACCGCTGCACCGGCAACAAAGCTGAAATTTAATATTATATCGCCCAGCATCGCAAAGAAGATGCCAAGGCATAAGGTAAGATGGAAGGGGATATTCTCCTGCTTTGTTTTAAGCATATAGAGAAAATTCAGAATGCCGAGAGCGGCAAAGCCACCGCTACAGATACATTTAAGAGTGAAATCAAAATTGTTGCTCTGATAAAAATAATTCAGTATCAGTACCGCCGCAATAATAACAACGTTTATTATAAACAGTATTTTATTCTTTTTCATATCGTTCACCTTAAAATTATATCTTACTTTTCCTCCAGCTTCTTTACCATATTGTCAAGACCGTTGCTGATAACGGTAAGACAGCGGTAAAATTCCGTTCTCTCCTCATCGGAAAGCTCACTGCTTATATCGTCAAGCACCTTGTCTATCTTATCCGCAATTTCCTTACCCGCCTTTTTACCCTTCTGGGACAGAGTAACGGGACTTTTATATTTTTTTGCATTTTTTGTTTCGCTTATTATGTAGCCGTTTTCTTCAAGATAATCAAGAGAACGGGAAATAGTCGCCTTATCATCCTCACACTTTTCGCAAAGCTCTGTGGCTGTCAGATTCTTCGATTTGTAAAGATAATAAAGGCAGGAGATATGAGAGCTTCTCAGCCCGTATTCTGCCATTTCAAGATTTTTGATTTTCTTTATATTACGGCTTATTCTGTTTATCAGAATGGTAAAGGTCTCGTATCTTTCGGTCATTTTACACTCTCCTTTTTCATTTGTTGAAACATCAACAAGAATTATAGCATAGATTTGTTGAAATGTCAACAATACCCGAAAAAGAAAAATCACCCGAGCGTTTGCTTTCGGGTGATCTGCTTCTGTTTTTATTATTGTGCCGTCATCAGCTTATCGATTTCTTTTTTAACACTTTCACCGATCTTTTTAAGGGTATCATAGTCGGTAAAGCCTTTCAGACCATTCATCCTGATAGATTCATTATAGCCGTATTCAAAACTGCCGTAGGATAGTATTCTGAGATAGGTTTCGATTGCCTTTTCCTTGCTTTCGGTCTGCGCAGTCATCCATATTTCAAGAGAAGCAATAGAGGAGGCGGCGTAGCTTATATAGTAGAAGGGGTTCAGGAAATTATGGGTAACGTATACCCAGGTATATCTTTTGGAATCGTCAGTCATACCGTATTCTTCGGCAGTTCTGGCGAATATGTCGTTTACAACGTCTGCTGTAAGTTCTCCTTCGTAGTTGTATATTTTCTGCTGTGCTTCATCCATATAGCATCCGTCCACTACAGAGCCGAGGAAAAACCGTAAAAAATGAGCCTTTTCGTCATTGCAGTTCTCAAACATACGGTCATAGTAGTCGTAGAACAGCACCTCAAGCCCCATAGAAGGAACTTCTGCAATATCAAAATTGCTTTCACTATGACAGGGCGAATCGGTGCAGTTGAGATAATAATCGCAATAGTGACCAAATTCGTGTACCGTATCTGTAATGCTTCTGTAATTACCGTATGTGGCATTGTATATTACGGGATGCCTGTAGGTGCTGATGAACGTTGTGTATCCACCGTCATAGCTTTTTGCCATATCGTCAGTAAGAATGCACAGGTCTTTTTCAACCATTTTGTTGAAGATCTCCGAAACTTCAGGGGATATAAGCGGTAAGATTTCAGAAATTGTCGGTAATACGTCTTTGGTTTCAATCACGGCGTCGTGTACTATAGTAGGGACTGAGTTATAGATCGGAGCAATATGCTCCTTTACGTTTTTGTGGAAAAGCTGTGCTTCTTCGGGAGAGTAATCACGGTGGAATACCTCTTTGTAGTAAAATTCGCCGGGGTTATCATATCCGAATAACTTTGCCAGTTTTTTTCGGGTTTCGATAAGAGAAATATATATTTTTACAGCCTTTTCGTTTACTGCCTTGTCGATTTCGAGATATATTTCAAGATATTTATCTTCATCAAGCTCGTCCATGTGTTCGTACAGCTTGTTTTCATCCCAGTGTTCACCGTCTACCGTTACCGTTGTAGGAGTAGCAATCAGCTTCATGTATTCGTTAGTGAGCTGTGCTTCCTGATTTGTAAGGTCGTTTAACTGTTCTATGTCTATTTTTCTGGTATCAACGCTGTTTGCTACATCATCACCGATGTATTTTTTCATTTCTTCTCCGTATCTACTGCTCAGAACGGTTTTTAAAGCCTCTTCGTATAATGTGGATACGTTGTTGTAGATTTGTTCGTATTTGAGGTTGGCTTCACTCAAAGAAGAATTCTGGGTATCGATATCGTACCTGATCTTTGATATAGTGTAATTTGTTTCGATCAGATTGATGTCTGAATAGTTCTTTTTGTAAAGAGCCTTCAGCTCCTCAAGTGAGTTTTCCTTCTGTGAAAGCTCCTTCATTCTGTTAATGGAGCTTATAGTGTCATTTTCGTCTATGTTGGTTATCCTGAGATCGGAGAAATCCATATCTTTAGTTTCAGATAAAAACGGATCATTGAATTTTTTCGGAGTGTCATAAACAGAAAACGGTTTTTCACTGCAGGCAGTTGTCAACAGTATCGATAATACCAGAACAAGTGCGGTTATTTTTCTTATCATATCTGATCACCTCTGTAAAGTATAGGAATTTTTTCCTGCTTCAATTTTACCACATACTTTTAAAAAAATCAATAAGTATAAAAAATGGCTCCGGTTGAAAACCGGAGCTTAATTTAGTAAAGTCTGTCTATCTCTTCTTTTGTAATTTCTCTTGCCTTACCCGGACTGAGAGCCACTTGAGTATATCGAATATCACAAAACAGATGTGAAAACAATTGAAAAAATGTTTGCAGAGAACGAAATCGTTTCTTCTGCATCTCAGGTTGCCTGGTTCAGATGGAAGCTTAGTCAGACGTAAGTGAAATAAAAATAGGACTGCAGATTTTCTGCAGTCCTTCCTTATTATATTCTATAATCCCATCTGTTCTCTTATCTTCTGTAGCTTTTCGGCGTGTACAGGGTTGCGCAGATCTTTATCTACTTCACATTGCCGATATCGTGTCCAGTAGGGCTGGTTTGAATTTTCTTTTATACATTGCCTGAGTACGTCAAGATCGATATGCATATAAAAGCCTACGCCGTTATTTATAAATCCGTCGTATAATGCGGATTCGTTTTCTATTCTGCGGTAGGTTTTGCCACGTTGGTAGCATACGCCTTTTTCGCCTGCTTTGATGCTGTTTCCGTACATAATCGGATAATCTTCGT
Source organism: Ruminiclostridium sp. (assembly GCA_017465545.1). Taxonomy (GTDB): domain Bacteria; phylum Bacillota; class Clostridia; order Oscillospirales; family Ruminococcaceae; genus Ruminiclostridium_E. The sequence continues at coordinate 493 of JAFTVY010000096.1, read as the reverse complement.
TATCTGTAACGGGGATATTGCCGATAATCTGAAATTCCCCGTAATAAAGCGAGTCATCCATAAATATATCAGACGGCAAAGAGGGGAGAGCTTTTAATTCTTCGGGTGAAACGTCTTTTCTGTCTGTTACGATATGATATACACTACAGATAAGCGGTCTGCACATCAGAATATCCCAAAAAGGCTTTTTGGATTTTCTCAGCTTGTGAAAATCCAGTAATATTCTGCCGTACCCGTAAAGTCTGCGACCAATTCTGAAACGGAATACGTCGCCCTCCTGATATTTCACGTGGATACGTTTTTGCTTGCTGAACTGTGTTATATCCTCGACGTCTTTTTGTGTTGTTTCCCTGCACCAGCTGTCTAACCAGCGGGAGAAGCAATCTATGTACAGAATATTATCGTTAAGGTAGGAGTTTGTGAAGTAGTGGCATCTTGATATATCATTACGCAGATAAATGTAAGTCTTACAATAATCAATTCGCATCCCCGT
>JAFTVY010000095.1 GCA_017465545.1 Ruminiclostridium sp. | reverse complement strand
GCTGAAATAAGCAGAAGTATAGCGGTGATAATTATTATGATTATTTTTAAAGGTTTCTTTTTCATCTGCGATAATTCCCTTCAGACTTCGATTATTTGTTCATCTCATCGAAAATTTCCTTTAGCTTCTGTGCCGATTCGGCTTCCTCATCAAAATTATAAATCAGCTCGGTATAGGTTATATAATAGGCTGTGCCGAGTTTTGATTCTTCCTCGGTATAATCCCTGCCATTATACTCGTTAAGGCTTAACCCGTCAAGTCCGTTTTCCTTTACTCTGCCCTTGTTATAAGCAAAAAAGCCTTCGTAGTCCAGCACCTTGTCAATTTCGATCATAAACAACATAGCGTTATCATCTGACGAATGCTTTCTGTATCCGAAGGAGCGGAGAAAGGCATCCTTTTCGTTTTCGGGTATTTTTACGTTAAAAAGCTCAAGTATTTTTTCCTGCTCTTCCCTTCCGATATCGTAGACGAAGGCATAATCCCTGTTTTCAAGATATCTTCTTTTTTCTCCGTTATTATTTCCGTCAGTCTGATTACAACCTGCAACCAAAAGCAACAACGTAAATACCGCTGAAATAAGGCATAGTATTCTTTTCATAATTTCTCCTCATAAATTTACCTTTCAAAAAATTCTGTCAGGCTGTCCACCGCTTTTATATCCTGAACGGATGAATAGTCAAAATGCTTTACGTAGGTTACGAAATAATCCGTACCCAGCTTTTCTTCCTCATAAATCTGATTGCCGTAAGTCTGATTAAGGCTTTTTATATCGGGGTTAGCTTCAAAGAAGGACTTATAATCCTTCACGCCGCCGATTTCTATAACAAAGGAAAAGCTCCCGTTTTTGGACTTGCCCTCTTTATAACCAAAGGAATAAATAAAAGCCTCTGTCTCATTTTCAGGAATAGTTATATTTAAAATATCAAAAATCTCTGTCTGCTCCGTTTTTTCAATATCGGTTATAAAGCTGTATTCATCATCTGAATTATATCGCTTCGGTCTTGTTCCGTCGTCACCTTCAAGAGCTTTTTCAATCGCATTGATAAGATTTTTCGCATAATCACCATAGTCTGAATACAACGGGTTTTCATCATCGTAATCAAACTGCCACAAGGTGATATAAAGCATATTTCCTTTTATATAATATCCGCCTGTTTTTATTTCTTTTTCCGATACCTCGGGGAGTGCCTTGAATATTTCGTTGTCTTTTACAAGCGACAAGGCATCTACACTTTTTACGGCTACTGTATAACGTATATTTCCGATATGGTCGGTGACTTTTTCAATCTGTGTTATTTCTTCCTTTTCGGATAAAGAAATCTGAAGTGCGGATTCTACTCCTTCCCTGCTATAATCAGGCAAATCGGAAAAAGAGATTTTATTTACGTCATTGCCCCAGGCAAGCTGTGTTCCGTATATTCCGAGAGCCACCAGCACCGCTAAAGCAATCAACGATATAATTATAACCTTTTTCACCTGCATCACCTTACGTATCAAAGTTGTTGATTTTATTATACTACTTTGAGAAAGCGATGTCAAATTACGCAGGAAAGATATACACGGATTAAAGAATTTTCAAAATTTAGGTTGATTTTATCCTAGAATAAGTGTATAATAAATATAGATAAAAAAGGAGGCGTATATATGAATATAAATTCACAGCAGATAGTTTCCATATCCGAGGCTAATCAGAATTTTTCAAGAGTTGCAAAAATGGCGGAAAAAAGCGGCGAGGTGGTTATATTCAAGAACAACAAGCCCAAATACAGACTCATTGACATCGAAAGCAATACTGAGATAGAGATGACAGAGGATGAGAAAATTGACTTTGTTGCCGCAAGAATATTAAAAAAATACCATCGTGCATTTGAGGAGCTTGCAAAATGATAAAATTCAGTCAGGAAAAGGTTTTACTTCTTCATAAGCTTATAACCGAAGAAACGGGCGGCGATCCGAATATAAGGGATTTTGACTTACTCGAAAGCGCTCTGGAATCAGCATTTCAGACCTTCGGCGGTGAGGAGATATATCCCACAAAGGAAGAAAAGGGTGCAAGGATAGGCTACTCTCTCATATCAAATCACGCTTTCGTTGACGGCAATAAAAGAATAGGGATGTATATTCTGCTTACCTTCCTTGAAATCAATGGTGTTCCTATTCATCCCACCGTCGATGACGTAGCAAGAGTCGCTCTTGCCGTAGCGTCGGGCGAGATGAAATATGAAGAGCTTTTGGAATGGGTAAGAAGCAACAGATAACAACACCCGACCAACAAAAAAGTTGGTCGGGTAATTTTACACCACTATCATTTTTTCCTCAAATTCGTCGAGGTTATAATCCGGCTCTTCATCGTATACCGAGCCCTTCAGCCTGTCCATTTTTTCGTCTAAATCGGCGCTGATTACGGCGCAATGGTAAAGCTCCTTCGTCATATCCTCGGTGAACTCGTTATCCTTTTTGTATTTAAGCTGATGCTCAAGAGCCGCCCAGGAGTCCATAGCAATAGTACGAAGCTGGATCTCTACCGTCATTATTCTCTTTTCGTGTACTAAAAATATAGGTACTGTGACTATAAGATGAAGACTTCTGTAGCCGTTGGGTTTGGGGTTCTTTATATAATCCTTTATAGAAACGAGCTTTATATCATCCTGCGCCAGAAGCGCCTTTGCCAGCAGATACACGTCACTTGTAAAGGAGCAGACGACTCTCACTCCCGCCACGTCGCTGAGGTTATCTTCAATATTGGAGATAGTCAGGGGGATGCCCTTGTTTTTAAGCTTTCTGCTGATGCTTTCTATACTTTTCAGTCTGCTGTGTATACTGTTTATAGGATTTCTGTCGTGCTGGAGGGAAAATTCCTCATTAAGCACGTTGAATTTCGTCTGTATCTCCATTATAGCGCATCTGAAATACGCCATAAGCGTACTGTACTGAGTATACATCTGCTGGAGATCGGTTTCGTTCTCAAAGCTTGCTACTATTATATCAAAGTCGGTTTTTCTTTCTGTCTGCATTTGCTTATCCTTTCTTTTTTTCTCATATTAGCATAGATTTATAAAGCGTGTTTTAACCACGGAATATTCTTTCAAGGGATTTTTCCTTCGTCACCCTTTCACCTAAAAAATTTGCAAAGCGTTCGGTGAAAAATACGGTATAGGGAATACGTTTTTTGCGTCTTAATTTTCTGCAGGGCGGAAGGCCTGCCCAGATTATCGACGGAAGTCCTATCACGATAAGATAAAGCGGTCCGAATATAAGCGACTGGACGGTGTGTCCGTATTCGTGGACGAGCAGTCTTCTGCTCATTTCTTCCTTTGTATATACTTCCCTGCCGTTTTCACAGTGGGCGGGACAGCCTTCTGCAACAAAGACAAAAAGTCCGAGGGAAACGCTTGAACCGAGACTCCATTCAGTCACAACCGCACCGTGATATATAAAATGCCTTTTTCTGATATTAATAAGAAATATCATAAAGCCTGCAAGACTCTGCGGTATTCCCCAGGTAAGCTGAAAAAGGGTATAGAGTATTCTTTTCATCGGCTCACTTCCTTCAAGCTTTATTATATACTTAAATCATCTGATTTGCAAGACTTGACAAACAAAAAGGAAAATGCTATAATCATGGCAGAATATATTCTGCCACCGGGTAGAGAATGTCACACATTCGCTGGTACGTCATTAGGTCCTTGAAGACGTATCGGGCGGATTTTTTTATTTCAGGAGGATTTATGGTAAAAAAGCTTACGAACTATTTCACCCTTACCGAAAAGCTTTTATGGTGCTTTTCAGTAACGGCTATAATAACAGTATTCGTTATTTTCGACAGAGGGAATATTCTGTCGCTTATCGCCTCGCTCACCGGGGTCAGCTCCCTTATCCTTTGTGCCAAGGGGAATCCGGCAGGTCAGGTGCTTATGATAATATTCAGCACCATGTACGGCATCATTTCCTTCACCTTCGGTTACTACGGAGAGGTGATGACCTATCTTTGCATGACTATGCCGATGTCGGTATACGCCCTTATATGCTGGCTTAAAAACCCTTATGAAAATAACAAGTCAGAAGTAAGGGTAAGCAGTATAGGAAAAGCAGATTTTATAATCCTCCCCATTACTACGGTACTTATCACCGCAATACTTTACTTTGTGCTAAGGCACTTCGGCACGGAAAATCTTCTGCCAAGCACGCTTTCCGTAGCCACAAGCTTTGTTGCGGTATATCTCACCGCAAGAAGAAGTCCCTTCTTCGCCCTTGCCTATGCGATAAACGATATAGTGCTTATCATACTATGGATACTCGCCTCTTTTGAAAACACAAGCTATCTCTCCGTCACAGTCTGCTTTGCCGTATTCTTTATAAACGATATATACGGTTTTATAAGCTGGAACAGAATGAAGAGAAGGCAGAAGGGGTAATAAGTAAAAAATTCAGCGGAAGCCGAGGGCTTCCGCTGGTTTTTATTTATTTGTAGTACCACTTACGTTTACGTAAGCACCGTAATAAGCTGTACCGCCTGCAACGTTATAGGTTGCTACTCTGAACTTATAGGTTGTACCCTTCTTAAGACCTGCTTTGCGGTAGGTTACTGTTGCATTTGAAGTAACCTTTGCAACTCTTACCCACTTGCCGCCTGAGTACATTTCT
>JAFTVY010000020.1 GCA_017465545.1 Ruminiclostridium sp. | reverse complement strand
TAATAATCCTTGTCCCCTCTGCCGTCTACCAGCTTTTTAAACTTGGGTACTATTATATCATAGCTTCCGCTACCGTTGGGAGTAGGACGGATGTTGTCGTTTATACACTTTCTGCCGTCAAGGGAAAGTACGCAGTTTGACATTTCCTTATTGATATAATCAATCTTTTCATCATCAAGAAGTATACCGTTTGTGGTGATGGTGAAGCGGAAATTCTTGTTATGCTGTTTTTCAATGCTACGGGCGTATTTTACTGTTTCAACTACAGTATCCCAAGCCATTAAAGGCTCGCCGCCGAAAAAGTCAACCTCAAGATTCACTCTGTCCGCTGAATGCTGAATAAGGAAATCCATAGCCTTCTTACCGGTTTCCACGTCCATAAGCATTCTGCTACCGCCGAAGTCACCCGTCTGGGCAAAGCAGTACTTACATCTTAAATTGCAGTCATGGGAAACGTGCAGACACATAGCCTTTATAGGCGCTTTCATAGCCATAGCCGCATACTGTGCGTAATCGTCGTCGGTAAAGAGCATCTTGGCGTCGTATAATTCCTTTAATTCAAGATAGCATTCTGCTACCTCTTCGCTGTCATAGTCTGCCATCTTACTGATAATTTCATCAGGGCATTTATCGGCAAAGGGAGGCTTTGCATAGTCCAGTAAATCATATACCAGCTTGTCCACTACGTGAACGCCGCCGCTACAGATATCAAGAACGATATAGCTACCGTTCTGTTCGTATTTATGTATCATTTGATTTCATCCTTTTTATTTTGTTTAAAAGTCAAAAAGCTCTCGTTTTAAATCTCATCAATCAGACGCAGAGAAACGCACGTCAGACGAGGAAGCTGTTACCGTAGGCGTACAAACGGCAAGGATGCCATAAAGCGAACGCCCAAAGTGCATCACGATGATGCACAACATAGTGTTCGCATAAGGTACGGTAGGTGACAGCTGACGAAGTAAGCAAAAATGCTTTTGCAGAGCCTTTTCGGGCTCTGCAAAACTTTTCTCTTTTTAAATTTTTTTGAAGATAAAATTACCGCATTCCGCATTTTTGCGGTGCGTGTGTTTATCCAAGTCTGATTACTTTATAGCTTCACACTTCTGGTTAGCAACTGTGCAGCTTGTCTTGCAAGCAGACTGGCAGGAAGTCTGGCACTTACCGCAACCGCCCTTTGCAGCTGTAGCCTTTAAGTTAGCCTTGTTAACTGTCTTGATGTGCTTCATAATAGCGTACCTCCGTTTTTTATTATCGCTTCTATTTTAACATAGATTTATCTGAATTTCAATAGTAAAATCAAAAAAAAGTTATTTTCCCACGCAAAATCTTTCAAAAATCCTTGCAATGACCTCTTCGCTGGCACTCTTTCCCGACAATTCATATAAATGTGAAAGTGCGGTTTCAAGCTCCAGTCCCGCAACGTCTGCGGTCATTCCCGACATCAGAGCGTTATAGGCGTTGTCTACCGCCCTTGCCGCTGATAAGGCGCATTGTCTTTGTCTTTCGTTGGCAAGAAAGCCTGCGGAAGGGTCTAATTTTCTGATATTGCATTTTTCCCGTACCATCTCTTCAAGGGCGTCAAGTCCCTCGCCCATTTTAGCGGAAAGGGTAACCGCTTTTCCGAGTTTTTCCTCAATATACGCCGTATCTATGGCGGTATCAAGGTCAGATTTATTGATGACGGGAATCACGTTTCTGTCCTTTACTATATCTATAAATCTGTAGTCCTCTTCAGAAAGCTCTCTTGAGCTATCGAAAAGTGCCAGTATAAGCTGGGAGGTGTCGAGTCTTTGCAGCATTCTCTGTACGCCGATATTTTCGACGGTGTCGGTGGTTTCACGGATTCCTGCACAGTCGGATAATTTAAGCATTATATCCCCCAGCATTACCGTTTCCTCAACGATATCCCTTGTAGTACCCTCAATGTCGGTAACGATACTCTTCTGCACACCGGTAAGCTGATTCATAAGAGTGGATTTACCTGCATTTGGCTTACCCGCAATAGCTACCGTGATGCCCTCTCTCATTATCTGACCGCTATCGTAGGTAGAGAGTAAATCGTCCATCTTGTTTTTAAGCTCGGTTACCGATACAGTCCAGTCGGCACGGCTTATCTCGTCCTCGTCCTCGCTCTCGTCGGGATAATCTATCCATACTGCAATTTCAGACGTGACCTTTATAATATCCTCGCAGAGCTTTTCTATTCTGCGGTATAAAGCGCCCTCGCTCTGTGCCTTTGCGCAGGTGATAAGCTGTTCGCTACCCGCATTTATAAGGTCGATTACCGCCTCGGCTTCTGTCAGTGACATCTTGCCGTTTATTAAAGCCTGCTTTGTAAATTCGCCCGCTCCCGCCATTCTTGCTCCGTTATCAAGACAGCTTTGCAGAACTAATTTCGTTATGCATATACCTCCGTGACAGGTTATCTCCGCCACGTTTTCACCCGTATAGCTATGGGGCGCACGAAATATAAGTAAAACGCCATCGTCTATCTTCTGCCCGTCCTTTATAATATCGCCATAGCTTGCGGTATAGCCGTTCATTTTATCTATATCACTTACGGGAAATTTCGGTCTGAACACCTTTTTCGCAACCTCAAAGGCATCCTCACCCGATATTCTTATCATTGAAACTCCGCCCGATGCGGGGGGAGTGGATATTGCGGCAATACAGTCCATATCCTTATCCTTTCTTATTTACCGAAAAGTCTTGCGAAAAAGCCCTTCTTTTCAGACTTCGGCTCTTCCTCCTTCTTTCTCGGTGGCTCATCGTCATAATAATCGTCATCGCAGTATTCTGCGTTGCTGGTATCCTCTAAAGGAGCGTCCTCCAGCATAATCTGAACAAAGCCCTTTACTAAAAGCTCTTCTCCGCTTTCGTTGAGGATATAAGTCCACAGAGCAGAGGGAGTATTTACAGTAAACTCGGAAATATCCTCCATAGCGCAGAGCTTTTCCAGTTCCTCGCCCATGCAGGCTATAACCTGTTCTTCCATACCAGAGAAGAAATCCTCGCAGGCGATATTATATTCATCGGCAGGATTCTTACCCGCTACTCTCATAAGGTGAATACCGTCACGAAGGTAGGAGGTATAGTCGAGATAATCGCACCAATAATCGTTTATCGTCTGTAAAATGACCTTCAGCTGAAGCTCGTTTACCGCATCAGTACCGAATTTCGATACCGCATCCTCATAAGCGTCAGGGAAATTATCCTGCCATATGGAGACCTTTGCCTCACCGCTTAAAAAAGCCTTTCTTCTGCCGAATACGGCATCACGGTGCTTTTCGCCTATCAGAGTGAAATTGAGCAGTCTTTTACGTAGCTCATAGGTATCGCCGTGAGCAATGCGCTGTACTCTTGCACATTCTCTTATAACCACCTTGTCGGTGACAGGCATACCCGTTGCCTCCTTCGGATAGTGACGGGAGGGGATGAGCTTTTCAGCCTCGTACTTTATCATTATATCGTCTTCAAGGGAGATGAAGAATTTGCTTTCGCCAACGTCACCCTGTCTGCCGGATCTGCCACGAAGCTGCATATTTCCTCTTTCGCTTTCGGTAAGGTAGGTGCCTATTACCAGCAGACCGCCTGCCTCTTCTACCACCTGCTTTTCCGATTCGTCTGCGCCGCCCAGCTTTATGTCAACGCCACGACCTGACATATTAGCGGAAATGGTTACCGCACCGGGCTTTCCTGCTTCCTTTATTATATCCGCTTCCAGCTCGTCGTTCTTGGCACTTAAGATTGCCGCTTCGATGCCCTTTTCGGAGAGCTTTTGGTTTAAATATTCGCTGTCCTCGATATTTGCCGTACCGATAAGCACAGGCTGATTCTTGGCGTGAGCCTTTTCAACGTAGTCAGCCACCGCATTCCATTTTTCTTCTTTTGTAAGGAAAATATCGTTCGGATGGTCGGTTCTTCTGCAGGGAGAATGGGTAGGTATCTCGGTTACAAGAAGATCGTACATCTTTAAGAATTCTTCCTCGGAGCTTTTTGCAGTACCTGTCATGCCCGACACCTTCACGTACTGTCTTAAAAAGAACTGTATCGGCACAACGCCCATAATAACACCACGGGAGGTAGCGGTAATGCCTTCCTTCGCTTCTACCGCCGCCTGAAGCGTACCGGGATAACGTCTGTTCTCTGCCGCTCTGCCGGTAAATTCGTCAATTATGCGGATGCTTTCATCCTTAACTATATAGTGAACGTCCTTCTTTAAAGTGTACGCCGCCTTAAGACAGTCGGTTATCTTGGTCAGAAGCTCGTTATTCTGAAGCTCATAAAGTCCCGAGCCGTCTTCTATGAATAATTCCTCGCACTTATCTTCACCTGCGGGAGTAAGGAATATTGTGCCGTTCTCCTCGTCAAGCTCATAATGGTCATCGGGGAAATTGCTTACCTCACCATATATGGCAGGTACGTCCTCGTCAGGTGTTACGGCGGTTTCGCCCGCTATTACAAGAGGTACTCTGCCTTCGTCTATCATTATACTGTCCGCTTCGTCAACAATGGCAAAATCAAAGCCCTGCTGAACGGTATCTTCTATTCTTTCTGCAACAAAGTCACGGAGGAAATCAAAGCCGCATTCTCTTGCGGTGATATAAAGCACGTCACAGCCATACGCCTTCTGCTTTTCTTCCTTTGAGGTGTCCTGGGTGATAAAGCCTACCGATACCGAAAGCTCGTCATATATCGGCTTCATCCAGTTATAGTCACGCTTTGCCAGATAATCGTTGAAGGTAAGTATATGCACCTTACCGCCCGTCTTTACGTGATGGCAGGCGGCAAAAACGGCGGAAAGCGTCTTGCCCTCGCCCGTCTTCATTTCTGCAATTTTACCCTCGCTGATTTCATAAGCGGCTGAAAGCTGTTCCTCATAGGGAGTTATACCTAAATGCTTCTGACAAGCCTTGTAGCAAGCGGCAAAAACTCTTTCCTTATCGGAGGAATCGGATAAAATTTCTATATCCTCTGTCAGAGCAAGCTCCTTTATTTTTTCGACGTTTATTTTATCAGGCATGATGTTGTCCTTTCTTTTTTTATTTATAGTAAGTTATCTGGGAAGCTCTTTTAAGTTCATAATCTGTGTATGTCATTATTTTTTACTCCCTATAAAATTTTAATTAAATTCGCTTAAATTATCAGCATACTTAAATGCATAATTTGTGTCTTGAGTATAACGAAAAACAAGTTCGCAATCTATACCATACTTTTCAGCACTATATTTGCTATCTGGTGTTATCCCGGAATTGTTTAATATGTCCTTTATTTTAGCGACCTTGTTTTCGTTCGTAAAATAGAAATAAAAAACAGTATCCATTTCGTATAATGAAGAGCTAAAATTATCGTCTAATATCTTTTGTGTAGCCTCTATACTTTTATATTTTTCGTCACAAAGCACGATATCAATAGATGCAAAATATGTCTGAAGATACTTTTCGTTATAAGATTTGATTGATATATCGCTTGCTTTTGTGAAAGGAGCAACGCTTTTTAGATATTCGTAAGTTTCCATATCATTGGGCATATAATCAGGTTTGCTCATATACACATACACGGCATAATTATCACTGTATTTTGAAATAACAGTCTCTACTTCTTCTTTTATCAGCTGTTTTATTACAGCGTGGGGATAATCATCGCTCATTGTAGTGTCATTTTCCATCGTAGCGGCATTAAAAATCACTTCTTTGTTCGCTACAGGAGAGCAGGTGAATTTATATCGTGGTCTTCCGGATATAAGTCCACCACTAAATCCACTTGAATTTACCACATCAATGGTTAGCACTTCAAACTCCTCGCCGTATTTTTCTTCCAACATGGAAAGTATCCTGTTTTTGTGATCTTCTTTTTTTATTTCCGTTATAACCGTACACCCCGATGTAGAAAGGGCTATAGCTATAGCCAGCATAAGCGTAAGTATTATTGTAAATGTTTTCTTCATGTTGCATCCTTTCAGGCAGTTTGCAAATTGCCGTTACGTAATCCCGTTTTCTCACGGAATTTTTTTAGTAATATCAAAGCTCCTGATGGTGAAATTTGCGAAAATATATATAATATTGTATCACATAAAGCGTTAAAATGCAATTATTTAATAAAAAGCCCTTTAAAAATCCGTAAAAATATGCTAAAATAGAAATATATTGTGAAGTATAAGGAGTAATTTCTATGTCAGATAAAAAATATTGTCTTGTTCTTGCCGCAGGTGACGGCACAAGAATGAAATCAGAAAAGCCCAAAGTTCTGTGTGAGGTGCTTTTTTATCCTATGCTGGGCTGGGTACTGGATGCGGCTGAAAGCGCAGGCGCAGAAAAGACGGGCGTAGTGGTAGGCGCACATAAGGAAATGGTAGAGGCTTATCTTAAATCCCGTGGCGAATATCCCACCTTTACCCAGAGCGAAAGAAAGGGTACAGGCCATGCGGTTATGATGGCAAGAGAGCTTATCGAAGAGGCGGCAAGGGAAAAGGCTGATATTATGGTAGCCTGCGGCGACGCTCCCTTTATCGATAAGGAAACCATTGAAAATTCCTACAGATGCCACAAGGAGCAGGGAAACGACGTTACGGTAGTTTCCGCTATTCTTGATAACCCCTTCGGCTACGGTAGAATTATAAAGGAAAAGGGACAGTTTATAAGCATCACCGAACAGAAGGACTGTACTGAAGAGCAGAAGGCGGTAAAGGAAATAAATTCGGGCATCTACTGGTTCAAGGCAGAAAAGCTCGGAGGACTTTTAGACTCCCTCACCTGCAACAATGCGGCAAAGGAATATTACCTTACCGATACGGTAGCCCTTGCAGAAAAGAAGGGCGTATATACTGCAGAAAACAGCAACGTGGTACTGGGTGCAAACAGTCGCAGTCAGTTATCTGCACTCAATAAGACCGCCCGTGACAACGTACTTTCAAGACTTATGGATAATGGCGTTGATATTCCTCTTACAGACGGCATAATCATCGGCAAGGATGTAGAGATAGGAGCGGATACCGTTATCCTCCCCGGCACTATCATAAAGGGTAAGACGGTTATCGGCAAGAACTGTGAAATAGGCCCTAATTCCTACATAGAAAACTGCACTATCGGAAACGAGGTTGCCCTTGATAACGTACACGCCTACGACACCGAAATTGACGATGACGTAAAGGCAGGTCCCTTCGTACATCTGCGCCCGGGCACAAAGCTCCATAGCAAGATAAGAATAGGCGACTTTGTAGAAGTCAAGAATTCCGAAATCGGCGTTGCTACCTGCATAGCGCATCTTACCTACGTGGGCGACAGCGACGTTGGCAAGGACGTAAACTTCGGTTGCGGATGCGTAACCGCAAACTATGACGGTATAAATAAATTCAGAACGGTTATCGGAGATCATTGCTTTATCGGTTGCAATACAAATCTCATACCACCCGTAAGAATAGGCAATAACGCCAGCACAGGCGCAGGCTCAACTATCACAAGGGACGTCCCCGAAAACGCCCTCGCCGTAGAAAGAGCCGAAACAAAAATAATCGAAAACTGGGAAAAGAATTTTAAAAGAAAGAGAAAGGCATAGGGTCGGCGAGTAGTCCGTAAGGACTGCGGCACCCTTTAGGGTATGTCCTCTGACGGCATTTCCAATCCATCAATTGACCATCGGTCAATTGATACCACAATTAGCGAAGCGACATCATTTGTCCGACAGGACAAACATCATTCATCATATCTGCGTAGCAGATACATCATTTTTTAATTTGCAAAGCAAATTAAAAAACAAAGGGGGTTATCATTCTGGATACGTTTCTTACAATACTGATAGGAATCGGGATAATACTCGCTATTATCGCAATATTTACCTTTATATGCTTTCTTATGGTATCCACCCTTTACGAAAGCGTATTCGGCAAGCGCTTTGAAATATACGATTCTCCCTTGCTTCCCGATTTCAAGGATTATCCCGATTTGCAAAGCGACCCGGTATCCTTCCCTTCGGAAAAGGGCTACAACTACAGCGGCACTATCTATTATTATAACAACGTGCCGAAATTCAAGGGACTTATAGTTTTCTCCCACGGAATATTTGACGGTCAGCTGAATTATCTGCCTGAAATAGATTATTTTGCAAAAAGAGGCTACAAGGTATTCGGCTTTGATAATACCGGCAGTCATCTGTCAGGGGGTAAATCCCTTCGTGGACTTCCCCAGTCGGCAAAGGATTTAGATACGGCTCTGGATTACGTTACAAGAGAAATAAATACCGAAAAGCTCCCGCTTTTCCTCTTCGGTCACAGCTGGGGCGGTTATGCGGTATCGACGGTAAGCTGCTACAATCAGTATGATATAAAGGGCGTTTTCGTTCAGAGCGGCTTCAACAGATGCTGTGATATGGTGGTAGCAGAGGCGGTAAAGCGCTTCGGAAAATGGATGTTTGCCCTTATGCCCTATATCAAAATGTATGAAAGAATAAAATTCGGCAAGGCGGCGGACTACACCGCAATGCAGGGTATAGCAAAGGCTACCGCAAGAGGTACGAAGTTCCTTATTCTGCACAGCCTTGACGATAAGACCATAAGCCTTACAAACAGCGTTTTATTAAACGTTATAAAGAATGATAATATAACTCTTATAACAGAAAAGCACAAGGGACACGATTCTCTTGACAGCGACAAGGCTATTAAATATAAGAAAAGACTTGACGACAGATGCTATGACGAGCTTGGTAAGAATGCCACCAGCAGAGCAAAAAGAGATTTCTATCAGAAGAATGCCGATAAAAAGGCGTATTTTGAGATAGACTACAGACTTATGAAGCTGATAGCGGATTTTTACGAAGCCGGATGCAGATAACGGAGGATATATGAAAATAAGAGGTTTAATTGCGACAACTCTGGCTATGGCGGTTTTCTTCTGTGTGACAGGATGTAATCAGAATAACTCAGCTGATAAAGAAAACCAGGGTAACGGTAACAGTTCAGCTATTTCAGACACTGCAAGCAACAACACGTCAATTAAGAAAACCATGCTGCTTGATGGAGGAAAAACCTACGAGCTTTACAACACTTCGCACTACATCCGCAAAACAGAAGATACAACGGTTATCGAGTTTACCGGATATGAAGCCGACGACTATGACAGCGACATGACTACTATGGCTATAGAAATAAACGGCGAGCTTCGTGATTTAGCTTATAAAAAGGTATACCACGATCAGAGACCTGACGCAAATTTTATGCTTACAGTATACAACGTTGTAGGAGGAGCTGTCTTTACCGAGTCCAACGCTGAACACAACGATTTTTACAGTTGTTATCTGCTTGTCGGAGAACCCGACGAGGATGGCAACGTAGAGATCTCGCTTGATGCGACCATATTGGAAGGGGACAAGCAGTCCTACTTTTTAAACTGCAGCGGTACTTTTCCGATGACCGATACCGACACTTAAAATACAGAGGGAATAAAAATGAAAAGATTATTTGCAACTCTCCTGATTATAGCGGCCTGCTTCGGCATAACCGCCTGCGCAGGCAATAGCACAAGCTCTGCCGCAAGCAATACGGACTCCGTTACAAGCGAAGCGGAAAAGGAAGAAAGTAAAGACGGGACAAGCCGTAATGAGACTACCACAAAGCCTCCCGAGACTACTACGAAGCCTCCCGAGACCACTACGAAGCCTCCCGAGACTACTACGAAGCCTCCCGAGACTTCTACCAAAGCTCCCGAGACTTCTACCAAAGCTCCCGAAACTACCACAAGCAACGCTCCCGAAACTGAGCCGCCTGCTTCTTCGGGCTTCAACGAGGTGACCTTTACAAACCTGACGACCGGCGAGGTCTTCGAGCTTTACAACGATACCGCCATATACACTCAGACTGACGGCTGGGCATCCTTTGTTCTGGGCGGTCACGATGTAAAGGGTGAGCAGGGCTGTAGTATCGTGGGTGAGGTGGTTATAGACGGACTTACCTGCTATTCGGGTTCAGTCCGCAACATAAACGATAGCTACAAGGCGCCCGCCTTTTTAGTACATTTAGGCAGTATAAACGGCCCTGTGACGATAGACAACGCCTATTATCCCGACAATTTCAAAAACAGCACTCTTTATATAGAGTATATCGACCTGCTGAAGGAAGCCACCTTTTCCATTGATATAACCTTCATCGGTGGCGACGGCAATACCTACCGCATCAGCGGTAAGGGTAGCGCTCCCTTCACCCGTGGAACAGAGCCGCCTGAAAGGGTATATGACGAAACCTGTACCGTCTGCTACGGCACGGGTAAGTGCCGGGGCTGTAACGGAACAGGCTGGTTCAGTACCGTAGGTGACGGAATACGCTGTAATTCCTGCTATAACTATGACGGAAAATGTATAGGCTGTGACGGTCACGGAAAGCATTGACAATACGGTAAATCTGTGATATACTTTATTTTAAGTTAAAATGACTATATTTAAACTTAACGAAAGGAAGTAACTATGAAGTTAAAAAGATTTATTGCGGCTTTTCTCGCAGTAGCTACTATTTTCAGCGTAACAGCCTGCTCAGGTAATGAGACAAGCTCTGTTACAAGTGAAGAAAGCTCTGCTACAAGCGAAGTAAGCAAGGACGAAAGCAGTAAGGAAGAAGAGAGCAAGGAAGAATCCGGTAAGGAAGAAAGCAAGACGGAAACCTCCGCTACAGAATCCTCCGAGCCTGAGACGTCAGCTCCCGAAACTACAACGGCCGAAGCTGAAACCTCAGCTCCCGAAACCACAACGACCGAAGCTGAAACCTCAGCTCCCGAAACCACAACAACGGCTCCCGAAACCGAGAAGCCTGAATCCACTCCTGCGGAGGGCAGTGAAATGACAGACAGTATCAACACCTTCAAGCTTTCAGAAGACAATGCAAAGCACCTTGGCAGAACCTACACAGACGGTGACGGCACAGTATGGCTGTCCCACTCAGCTTCTGCTCTTGAATTTACCTTTACAGGTACAAAGGCATCCGTTACGGTATGCGAGGATATTACCTACGGTGCAGGCAGCGAACCCAGATTTGCTATATACGTAGATGATGAAAGAGTAGAGGATATTCTTCTGGGGGAAAAGGAAAAGACAATTGATTTCTACAGTGCTGACAGCGCAAAGGAAACAAAGGTAAGAATCATCAAGCTTTCCGAAGCGGCAAACAGCATCTTTGGTGTAAAGTCCGTAAGTGCAAACACTACAGACCTTGTACCCACAGCAAAGAACGATCTTAAAATCGAATTTATCGGCGACTCCATCACCTGTGGCTACGGCGTTGACGACGAGGTTAAGGAAAACCACTTCTCAACCGCTACAGAGGACGCTACAAGAGCCTATGCATATAAGACCGCTATGAACCTCGGTGCAGATTACAGCCTCGTATCCTTCAGCGGTCACGGTATCATTTCAGGCTACAGCGGAGATGGTAAGAAGCAGGATCAGCAGTTAGTTCCCACCTTCTACGAAAAGGTTGCAAGAAACTATTCCGGCAGCAAGATAGTAGAAAACGACTGGGATTTCTCACGCTTTACCCCTGACGTTATCGTTATAAACCTCGGTACAAACGATAACTCCTACGTAAAGAAGGACAAGGCGAAGGAAGAAGAATACAAGCTCGCTTACATAGACTTCATCAAGCAGATAAGAGCCAAGAACCCCAATGCGTTCATTCTCTGCACACTCGGTACAATGGGCAACGAGCTTTTCTATCCTATGAAGCACGCTGTTGACGAATACAAGACAGAAACAGGCGACACAAACGTAGATTCTCTTGCACTTCCCACACAGTCAGCCGCTGACGGCTATGCCGCTGACTGGCACCCCACAGAAAAGTCTCACGTAAAGGCTGCCGACAGAGTTACACTCAAGATAAAGTACGTACTCGGTATTGAATAATTACATATAATTTATTCGGGCGTTCAATGAACGCCCGATTTTTTTGAAATTTGTCGGAGACAAATTTCAAAGTGATGTTTCGTGCTTTGCACGAAGTTGTGGGAATCATATGTTGACAAAATCATAGATTTTGTCAACTGCCGCAGTTATTGCCTATGGCAATAACTACTCGCCTTTGGCAATTGATGGATTTTAAATTCCGCCTGCGGCGGCGGGGCGTCGAGGACGTCGCCCCCTACGGACGAGGTTTATAATATTGTGATAATATTGCCATAAATACCGATGAAAACGGGATTTGTAATGCCTTGCCCACAAAAATTTGGCG
>JAFTVY010000019.1 GCA_017465545.1 Ruminiclostridium sp. | reverse complement strand
TATAAAGCTGTAGCAGACAGTAGCAAGCTTATACCTGTAGAGGTTGACGGAGGGCTTAGAAAAGAAACAGATATAAGAGTAAAGAGACTTGTCACAATGGTTATACCGAAGGGCAGTTCTACAGATGTAAAATACAGCTATGAGATAGTTGAAAAGCTGACTGCTCCTGTTAATTGTGGGCAACGTGTGGGCAAGGTCACAGCTACCCTCTATGATGATGTTATTTTTGAAAGCGACATAATAGCAGTATATAACGTAGAAGAAATGTCATTCTGGCGTGCATTTGAGATAATTTTATCAGAAATATTCGCATTTTAATATTGCACAAAAACAAAAAGTATTATTTGTGTGATTTATACAAAAGTTTCACATTGAATGAAAACATCTTGCAAAAGCACGTGTTTTTTTGTATAATATATAATGTAAACAAGTAAACGGAAAAAGAAACAGAATAAGAATGCTTTTTAAGTTGCGTTTTGCTTGTTCTATATGGAGTAGAAAAGTTAAGGAGAAAAAGAAGAAAATGGCAATCACATTAAACGACAAATATCTAAAGGACGTCGTAAGGCCTGACGAAATCAAGGGCATTGAGCCTTTAGTAAAGGCGGCGCACGAGCTTGTTGAAAACAAGAGCGGTCTTGGTAACGACTTTTTAGGATGGGTTGACCTTCCCGCTAACTACGACAAGGAAGAATTTGAAAGAATCAAGAAGGCGGCTGAAAAGATCAAATCTGACAGCAAGGTGCTTTTAGTAATCGGTATCGGTGGCTCTTACCTCGGTGCAAGAGCGGCTATCGAATTATTAAAGTCCACACTTTACAACTCACTTTGCAAGGACACACCTCAGATTTACTTTGTAGGTAACAGCATCAGCCCCACATATTTAAATGAAATAATCGAAATCGTAAAGGATAAGGATTTCTCTGTAAATATCATTTCCAAGTCCGGTACAACAACAGAACCCGCTTTAGCCTTCAGAGTATTCAGAGAATTACTTGAAGAAAGATACGGCGAAGAGGGTGCAAGAAGCAGAATCTACGCTACAACAGACAAGGCAAGAGGAACACTCAAGGAGCTTGCTGACGCAAAGGGCTACGAAAGCTTCGTAATTCCCGATGACGTAGGCGGACGCTTCTCGGTTCTTACAGCAGTAGGTCTTCTTCCTATCGCTTGTGCAGGCTGTGATATTGACGCTCTTATGGCAGGTGCCGCAAAGGCAAGAGAAGATTTTGCGGTATGCGATATTGAAAAGAACCACTGCTACAGATATGCGGCATACAGAAACATTCTTTTAAACAAGGGCTTCAAGGTTGAAATGCTTATCGCTTATGAAAACTCTTTCGTTATGATGTGCGAATGGTTCAAGCAGCTCTTCGGCGAAAGCGAAGGTAAGGACGGCAAGGGCTTATTCCCTTCAGCAGCTACCTTCTCAACAGACCTTCACTCACTCGGTCAGTTCATTCAGGACGGCTCCAAGATTTTATTTGAAACAGTTGTTCATATCGGTAAGGCACAGAAGGATTTCTTCTTAAAGGACGATCCTACAAACGGCGACGGTCTGAACTTCTTATCAAATCAGAACATGTCAATCGTTAACCAGAAGGCTTATGAGGGTACAATCATCGCTCACACAGAGGGCGGCACACCCAATATGGTACTCGAAATGCCCGAAGTAAACGAAAACGAGCTTGGCTACCTCATTTACTTCTTCGAAAAGGCTTGTGCAATCTCCGGTTATATGCTTGGTGTAAATCCCTTTGACCAGCCCGGTGTTGAAAGCTACAAGAAGAATATGTTTGCACTTTTAGGCAAGCCCGGTTATGAGGCTGCAAAGGCTGAGCTTGAAGCAAAAATCGGATAATAAATCAGTACGCTGATTTTTATTATATTAAACGGCGACTCTGCCGCAAAAAACGGAGGACTAAAACATGGTTAAACTTATTGCAGGAAAAAAAGGCGCAGGCAAGACAAAGTTACTTATTGACGCTATCCACAGCGCAGAACAGGCAAGCAAGGGCAACGTAGTTGCTATTCAGCTTGGTTCTTCCCTGAACATAGACATCTATCACAAGGTTCGTCTTATCAACATCGAAGATTATAAGATTGCAAACTATGATGAAATGGCTGGCTTTGTTTCCGGCTTACTCGCTTCCAACTACGACTGCACAGATATTTTCGTAGACGGTATCTTAAGAATCGTTGGCCGTGACCTTGACAAGGTTGGCGAAATGTTCGACAAGATCGCAACAGTAAGCGGTGAAAACACAACTGTAACCTTCACAATTTCCGCAGACGTTGATGATTTAACAGAAAATATTAAAAAATATCTCAAATAAGTGTTGACAAATCAAAAAAGTTGTTGTATAATATTAGTCGTGTTAGTTTTCGACTATTGTTAAATAGCGATTTTATGATTATGAACATCAGAGGGGGGTGCTAAAATGGCAGTTCCAAAGAGAAAAGTTTCTAAGGCAAGACGCGATAAGAGACGTTCACAGGTATGGAAGCTATCCGCACCTGCATTCTCTCGTTGCACTCAGTGTGGCGAATTAAAGCTCGCTCACAGAGTATGCGGCAACTGTGGTTATTACAAGGGTAAGGAAGTTATCGCTCACAGCGAGGCTTAATTGCTTGTAAACTCAGAATTACGACAGCAGTACCGAAAGGTACTGCTGTTTTTTTGCGCATAAATGGTTGACTATCTCAAAAATAAAGTGTATAATATATTATGTATGTGTATAAAATCCGATAAAGCACCTTACAGGAAGGAATCGACCGATGTCAGTAGAAATAATGTCAGTTATTCCCCGTTCACCTGCTGATAATGCAGGGATAAAGGCGGGCGATACGCTGGTATCAATAAACGGCAATGAAATAAACGACGTACTTGATTATCAATTCTATGCGGATGATGCAAAGCTTGAAATCAGGCTTATTCGCCGTACCGTAAAGGTGAAGAAAAAGGATTATGAGGATCTCGGTCTTGAGTTTGAAACCTACCTTATGGACAAAAAACAGCATTGCAGAAACAATTGTATCTTCTGCTTTATAAACCAGATGCCAAAGGGTATGAGAGAGACTCTCTATTTCAAGGACGATGATTCGAGACTCAGCTTTTTACAGGGCAACTACATCACTATGACAAACCTCAGCGACAGCGACGTGGACAGAATAATAAAGATGAAGCTACCTATGAATATATCGGTGCATACCACAAATCCTGAGCTGAGAGCACAGATGACCTGCAATCCGAATGCGGGAAAGTGTCTGCAGTATCTTTATAAAATGGCGGGAGCAGGAATTGAGCTCAATACCCAGATAGTTCTGGTACCTGATTTCAACGATGGTAAGGAGCTGGAAAGAACGCTGAACGATCTTTGCAACCTCTACCCTGCTGTAAAAAGTATTGCTATAGTTCCCGTGGGACTTACAAAATTCAGAGAAAATCTGCCGAAGCTTAAAACCTTTGATAAGCAGTCGGCTACCGAGGCTTTAAAAACTATAGAGCTTTTCGGTGATATGATGTATGAAAAGTATCATACAAGGGTGGTTTATCCCTCGGACGAATTCTTCCTGCTTGCAGAAAAGCCGATGCCTGATTACGAATACTACGAAGAATTCGATCAGTTTGAAAACGGCGTTGGTATGTGTGCAAGTCTGCAGAAGGAATTTATTGACGCTCTTGCCGACAAGAGAGATTACGAAGAAACCGACGGCAAGGAGAGAAGGCTTTCTGTTGCGACGGGCGTGCTTGCCGCTCCCCTGTTAAAAAGTCTTGTGGGAATGATGGAAAATGATTTTCCGAAAACAAGGGTGAACGTGTACACTATAAGAAATGATTTCTTCGGGGAGACGGTCACGGTTGCAGGGCTTATCACTGCAGGAGATATTATAAATCAGCTTACGCCGTATAAGAATGAGCTTGGCGACAGATTGCTGATAACGGAAAATATGCTGAAAAGCGGATGCGATATATTCCTTGACGATAAAACCGTAGCTGAAGTGGAAAATGCGCTTTCAGTAAAGCTTGTAACAGTACCGACAGACGGATATGCGCTTCTTGACGCAATTCTCGGGGAATAAGAATAATACACGTATATAAAAGGAAAGGAAGATAAAAATGGAAGGAATAGTAGCTGTTGTCGGCAGACCTAACGTTGGCAAATCCACGTTATTCAATAAGCTTGTCGGCAAAAGAATGTCTATAGTAGACGATACACCGGGCGTTACAAGAGACAGAATATATGCAAAGGCAGAATGGCTCGGAAAAGAATTTATGCTCATTGATACAGGTGGTATCGAGCCTGATACAAAGGATATTATATTATCACAGATGAGAACTCAGGCACAGCTTGCCATTGACAAGGCAGACGTAATTATATTAGTTACGGATATTACTTCAGGCGTTACCGCAAACGACTCTGACGTGGCGGCTATGCTTTTAAAAAGCGGAAAGCCCGTGGTATTATGCGTAAACAAGGTAGATACCGTAGGCGACGTGCCTCCTGAATTCTACGAATTCTACAACTTAGGTCTCGGTGAGCCTATTGCGGTATCCTCTGTACACGGTCACGGTACAGGCGACCTGCTTGACGCAGTTTTTGAAGTTATGCCTAAGGAGGACAGAGAAGAAGAGTATTCTCCCGACGCTATAAAGGTTGCCGTAATCGGTAAGCCCAATGCGGGTAAATCTTCGCTTATCAACAAAATTGCAGGCGAGGACAGAATGATAGTATCCGATATTGCAGGTACTACAAGAGACGCCGTTGACACTGTAATCAAGCGTGACGGCGAGGAATACGTATTCATTGATACGGCAGGTATCAGAAGAAAATCCAAGGTAAACGAGCAGATAGAAAAGTACAGCGTATTACGTGCGTATATGGCTATCGACAGAGCTGACGTCTGCGTTATTATGATAGACGCCAACGAAGGCTTTACAGAGCAGGACAGCAAGGTTGCAGGCTATGCTCACGAGCAGGGCAAGGCAAGTGTAATTGCTATAAACAAGTGGGATTCCATCGAAAAGGACAGCAATACCATGAACGAGTTCAAGAAAAAGCTCGAAGTGGATTTCTCCTTTATGTCTTACGCTCCCTTTGTGTTCATTTCTGCTCTTACGGGACAGAGAATCGACAAGCTCTTTGAGATGATAAACTACACCTCAAACCAGAACGCAATGCGTATTCCTACGGGTACGCTGAACGATATGTTAGCTTACGCTACCGCAAGAGTTCAGCCTCCCTCAGACAAGGGCAAGAGACTGAAGATATACTATATGACTCAGGCTTCTACAAAGCCTCCGACGTTTGTTATCTTCTGCAACAACAAGGAATTATTCCACTACTCCTATCAGAGATACCTCGAAAACCAGATAAGAGAAAGCTTTGGTTTAGGCGGTACGCCTATAAGAATTGTTATAAGAGAACGAGGAGAATAACAGATGATTTATCTATGCTTTGCTATAATGGTGCTTGCACCCTATCTTCTGTGCGGTATAAACACAGCGATAATCGTTACAAAAATCAAATGCGGTAAGGATATAAGAACCCTCGGTAGCGGTAATGCAGGTCTTACGAATACTCTTCGTACCCAGGGAAAGCTGGCGGCGTTATTCGTGCTTATCGGTGACGTGTTAAAGGGTGTTTTATCCGTTCTTATCGTAAGATTTTCATTCCTCTGGCTTGCAGGAATCGACACCACAGTTTTATCAAACGGAATGAATTACGTTGCCTTCGTAGCGGCGCTGACAGGCTTTTTAGGACACCTCTTCCCTATCTACTACAAATTCAAGGGTGGTAAGGGAATTTTAGTATCGGTTGCAATCCTTATGACGGTTGAATGGATACCTGCCTGCATACTTCTCGGCATATTCATCATAGTTGTAGCTATCACAAGATACGTATCTCTCGGCTCCTGCATTGCAGGTGGCTTATATGCTCCCGTTACGCTTGTTTACGGTCTGCTTGTAGGCGATCCTTCTGCTTTTATAAACGGCGGATTGGGACTTATTATCGGAATACTGATCATCTATATGCACAGAGGTAACATTCAAAGACTCCGTAATCACACAGAAAAGAAACTGGGACAAAAGGCTTAAAAACGGAAAGGATACTTTTTTACAATGGCAGAAATAATGATACTTGGCTGTGGCTTTGGTACAGCTCTCGGAATTATGTGGGACAAGTACGGTCATAACGTTACAGCCTGGTCGAAATACAAGGAAGAAATAGACGCTATAAGAAAAGACGGAGAGCATAAAAGACTGCTCCCCGGTGTTATAGTTCCGCCCTCAATCGCTCTTACTACAGATTTATCATTAGCAAGCGGAAAGGATATTTTAGTTTTTGCTATTCCTTCAAAGTTTGTAAGAGAGGTAGCGCAGAGCGTAAAGCCTTACGTTACCGAAAACACAGTTGTCGTAAACGTGGGTAAGGGCTTTGAAGAGTCAACCGAAAAGAGACTTTCCGAGGTGCTGAAGGAAGAGCTTCCGAACAATCCTATAGTTGTTCTCACAGGACCTTCTCACGCTGAAGAGGTGGCAAGAAACTTCCCCACTACCGTGGTATGTGCTTCTGACGACAAAGCAAGTACGGAGTATATTCAGGATACTTTGCAGAACAATCGTTTCAGAATCTATGCAAACAGCGATATGATCGGCTGTGAGATAGGCGGCGCTATGAAGAATGCCATTGCTCTTTGCTGTGGTATAATCGAAGGTATGGGACTTGGTGACAACACTCTTGCCGCTATTATGACAAGAGGCCTTGCGGAAATCACAAGGCTTGGTGTCGCTATGGGTGGAAAGAGAGAGACCTTCAACGGTCTTTCAGGCATAGGTGACCTGATAGTCACCTGCACCTCAACCCACTCAAGAAACCACCGTGCTGGACTCCTTATAGGAGATGGTATGTCCGCTGAAGATGCGGTCGCAAGAGTAGGTACCGTTGAAGGCTACAACGTTGCTGTAATTGCACAAAGAATTGCAAGAAGGCTTGACGTTTCAACTCCTATCATAGATCAGCTCTGTGGCGTATGCTATGACGGACAGAATCCGAGGGAAAGCATATCCCGTCTTATGACAAGACCGAGCCGTGCAGAAGAGGAGATTTTCTGATACTAACCGACCTTCTTCAGTTCGTCAGCTGTGAATGCGTAATCACAGCCGTGACAAATACGTTTTTCGGATACAGTCTCCGCAGTTTTTTCTGCGGAGGCTTTGTTGTTTTCATCCTCGTGGCTGACCTCTATAAGTACGATGGCAACCAGAAAGATGATGCTCATAACTGCAAATAAAATTACTTCTCCTGACATTTCTTTTTCCTTTCTCAGTAAGTTCCTTTATCCTACGCTTATATTTTACAAAAAGAGATGTACCATAAGAAGGACAGCCGTAAAAATTTACGGCAGAAAATCATTTTCCCCTTGTTTTCGGAGAAATTTTGCAAATTGCTTGCAATTATTCTTCTTTTATGGTACAATTGTTATAAATATCTTGCCATTTACGGCAAAGAAGGAGTAAAGAAATGACAACAGAACAGATTTTAATGCTTGTCACGATTTTAGTCTATTTAGCCAGCGTGGTTATTATAGGCGTAATCTGTGCCAAGAAAACGGGTAACGTCGGTGACTTCTACCTTGGCGGCAGAAAGCTCGGACCTTTTGTTACCGCCATGAGTGCAGAAGCATCGGATATGAGCGGCTGGCTTCTTATGGGCCTTCCCGGTGTTGCTTATGCATCAGGTATTGCTGATGCAGGCTGGACAGCTATCGGTCTTGCAATAGGTACATACGTAAACTGGCTTATCGTTGCGAAAAGACTTCGTAACTACACTCAGGTTTGCGGAAATGCAATTACAATTCCCGACTTTTTCAAGAACAGATTCAGAGATAAGAATCTGCTTAACCTTATTTCAGCGGCAATAATTCTGATATTCTTCATCCCTTATACAGGTTCAGGCTTTGCTGCCTGCGGTAAGCTTTTCCAGTCGCTTTTCGGTGCTGACTATCACCTGATGATGATCATAAGTGCAGTTATCATCCTTGCTTATACAACCATCGGTGGCTTCCTTGCGGCAAGTATAACAGACTTTATTCAGAGCATCATTATGACACTTGCGCTTATTGTCGTTGTTATATTCGGCATCTCAATGGCAGGTGGCCTTAATGAGGTTATTTCTCACGGTCAGAGTCTTCCCGGCTATTTATCCGTAACACAGATATTCGATAGTGAGCTTGGCGTTGCAAAGGATTACGGCGTACTCAATATGGTTTCTATGCTTGCATGGGGACTTGGTTACTTTGGTATGCCTCACGTTCTTTTACGCTTTATGGCTATAAGCGACAGTAACAAGATAAAGACTTCACGTCGTGTTGCGTCAATATGGGTAGTTATTTCCCTCGGCATAGCTATCTTTATCGGTATTGTTGGTAACGCAATGGTTGCAAACAAGGCCATGAATCCTCTTGCAGACCCCGAAACAATTATCGTACAGATTTCAAATCTGCTCAGCACCTTCGGTCCTTTAGCGGCACTTGTTGCAGGTCTTATCATTGCAGGTATCTTAGCGTCTACGATGTCAACCTCTGACTCACAGCTTTTAGCGGCTTCTTCAAGTATGTCAGAAAACATTATTCGTGGCGTATTCAAGGTAAAGATGACCGAAAAGACAGCTATGCTTATTGCAAGAGCTACAGTTGTAGTAATCGCCGTTATCGGTGTTGTAATTGCATGGGATCCCAACAGCTCTGTATTCGACATAGTATCCTTTGCATGGGCAGGCTTCGGTGCTACCTTCGGTCCTGTAATGCTCTGTGCATTATTCTGGAAGAGAGCAAACAAGTACGGCGCACTCGCAGGTCTTGTTGCAGGCGGTATTATGATATTCGTATGGAAGTTTGTTGTTCGTCCTATGGGCGGTATCCTTGATATATACGAGCTTCTCCCTGCATTTATCGTAGCACTTATCGCTATTATAGCTGTTTCACTTGCTACAAAGGCTCCTGAAAAGGAAATCGTTGACGAGTTTGAAGCAGTAAAGGCTATGAAGTAATTTTTAAATTTTATAAAAGTTTAAGCCGGATGAATCGTACGATTCATCCGGCTTTGTTTTTATTCCTCCTCAGGAAGCGGTTTTCTCACCTTATCCTGAAATTTCTTTTCGCAGGCGCCGTATCTTTCGTAGTTGGCTCTTGCTTCGTTAAGGCTTACGCTGTTTGCTCCGCCTGTGCTGTAAGGTCTTTCGTTCTGGCTTTCGTCATATTCCCAGAAGCAGACGGGACATATATCGTATTCGTCCTCAATGGTTTTGTGACCACAGCAGGGGCATATCATCTTATAATTCATATCACACCTCTTATTGTCTGTTCCAGTAATCTATTCCGTCATCGGGAATAAAGAAGGTTCTTATGTAGCCGTCCGGTGACAGTACGAGAAACTCACCTGATTTCTTATCAAAATACATAAAGTCGCCGTCATCCTCGTACTTTGTCAGCACGTCGGGAGAATCGGAATTGATAAGATCGTTTGCCTTCTGCAGGTATTCTTCCTTTGTTATATTTCCGAATTCGTGACCGTGCTTTTCATAGTGACTATCGTACAGTCCCTGATTTCTGAAATAGTAGAATACCTCTTCCTTACTGCTTTCAGGCTTTGAGGTTTCCTGCTTTTTGGTGGTAGTTGTTTCAGGCTTTGAAGTCTCCTGCTTTTTAGTGGTAGTTTCAGGCTTTGAGGTTACCGTTATCTCCGCTTCTGAGCTTTCCTCGTTTACAGAAGAATCAACACTCTCCACCTTTGACGACGTGGGAACGGAAGAGGTATTCTCATTTCCGCCGCCGAAGAAATTAGTGGGAATCGTAATACCGAAGAATGCGGCAATCACCGCCGCTATTATTCCGAGTATTGCGGGAGTCTTCTTGCCGCCGCTGTTTTTTTCTGACATAGCTTTTTATCCTTTCCTTTCAGTCTGTAGTTACCTTAATATTTTTGTCGGGTATGATTTTATCGGGAGTAACTATGCAGTCGGTTGCATAGATTTCAACTCCCCACTTTTCTGCGCTATGCAAGGCCTTTGCAAACTGCATATGGGTAGTCTTATTCGGGGTAAACAAGCTTACTCCCTTCATCTGAATCACAAACAGGATATACGCTTTGTACCCCTGCCGTTTTGCCTCTATAAGCTCGTTTATATGCTTTATACCTCTTTCGGTGGGAGCATCAGGAAAGGTTGCGACGTTTCCTTTTTTCAAAGTAACGCCCTTTACCTCAAGAAAGGCTTTTTCCATTCCGTCCTCGATATAGAAATCGAAGCGGGAGCTTCCGAACTTCACTTCCCTGCGGATTACCGCCTTATCCGAAAAAAGTCCGCTTTTTATTATCCACTCCTGCGCCACGTCATTTGCGGCGTTGGAGTCGATATTTACTATCTGCGTGGGATAGTCCCCGGTGGTATTTTCGACCGCTATCATATCATAGGCGGTTTTTCTGTCGGGATTGCCGCTTTTTTCAAAATACGCTGTAACCCCGCTTATGAGCAATTCTCCGAGCCTGCCCGTATTCTTTACGTGAACCTCCTGCCGTATGCCGTTTATCTCCGCTACTGCGATAAATCTGTTTTTACGGCTTATAAAGGTACCCTTTTCTATATTTTTATATTTCATATTTATTTTATTTAAAAGCCTCCGCAAGCTGTATTTGTGCGGAGGCTAAAAATTACTTTTCTGTGTTTTCGATAACGTCAGCCATATTATCAAGCCAGTTTCCGTCGAAAAGCTCGATAAGACCTTCGTCACAGCCTGCTGAAAGTTTGGGGTTGATGGGCATTTTTGAAATTGTCTTGATGTCATACTGCTTTGCAACCTCTTCGATATGGCTTTCACCGAAGATGCTGTGCTATTTTTTGCAGTCGGGACATTCGAAATAGGACATATTTTCTACTATGCCGAGTACGGGTACGTTCATCAGGGACGCCATCTTTACAGCCTTGCCAACTATCATGGATACAAGCTCCTGAGGAGAAGTAACAACAATGATACCGTCAACGGGTAATGACTGGAATACTGTCAGAGGCACGTCGCCTGTTCCCGGAGGCATATCAACGAACATATAGTCAACGTCGTTCCAGATAACGTCTGTCCAGAACTGCTTTACTGCATTTGCGATAACGGGGCCTCTCCATACAACGGGATCCGTTTCGTCGGGAAGAAGAAGGTTTACGGACATTACGCTTATACCCGTCTTTGTCTTTACGGGGTAGATACCTACGTTATCTCCTACCGCCTTTTCTTTGTTTATACCAAACGCCTTGGGGATAGAAGGTCCTGTGATATCTGCGTCGAGGATAGCCGTATCATAGCCTCTTCTCTTCATTGAAACCGCCATAAGGGAGGTAACCATGGACTTACCTACGCCGCCCTTACCGCTGACGATACCTATAACCTTCTTGATGTTTGATAATTCATGGGGCTTTTCCTGAAAGCTCTGGGGCTTTGCTCTGTCAGAGCAGTTCTGACTGCAGGTACTGCAATCGTGTGTACATTCGCTCATTTTATTTTTTCCTTTCCTTTGTAGATTTTATCTATGTAATATAGTATAACACCAAATCACAAAAAAAGCAACTATTTTATAAATTACGGATACTTGAATTTTCTGAAAATTTCTGATATAATATATTAATATAGCAAAACAGAATTTCTATCAAGGAAACAGGTGTCGTATATGAGATTCAGTAAAACCTCAGGCCACTTTGATTCCTCCAACGGTGTGAATAAATGTGCATACTACGTGTACGTTCCTGCCGGCGGGGAGTTAAAGGGAATTATACAAATTTCGCACGGAATGTGCGAACATATCGGCCGTTATGAGCATTTTGCAGAATTTCTCACCGACAACGGATATATAGTCTGCGGAAACGATCATTTAGGACACGGAAACAGCGTTTCCTCAAAGGATGATTACGGCTATTTTGCAGAAAAGGACGGCTGGAGCTTTCTTGTGAACGATCTGCGCCGACTGACTATGATAATGAAAAGGAAATTCCCTACTCTGCCCTACTTTATGATAGGTCACAGTATGGGTAGCTTTATAGCACGACTTTACGCCTCCCGTTTTCCCGATGAGCTTACCGCTCTTGTAATTTTAGGCACAGGCGACGATAAGGCTTTAGGCGAGCTTGGAGTACGTGCGGCAAGATCCGTGGTTGCGCTGAAGGGCGGACGCTTCAGAAGTGAAAAGCTGAACAATCTGATGTACGGAGTATACAACGACCGCATTGAAAATAAGCAGACCATCTTCGACTGGCTGACCCACGATACGGAGGTAGTAAAGAAATTCATCGAAGATGAAAAGACGAACTTTATATTCACAGCTTCAGGCTTTGTGGATCTTACCACTCTGCTCAGAAGAATATCCTCCTCCCAGTGGGTGGCAAAGGTACCTAAAAAGCTTCCTATTCTTTTTTCATCAGGTACGGCAGACCCCGTGGGAAACTACGGCAAGGGCGTTATAAACGTCTATGAAAAGCTGATAAACGAGGGCTGTAACGTTGAGATAAAGCTCTATCCCGGTGCCAGACACGAGCTTGTGAACGAGACTATGAAGGAAGTGGTCTTTGACGATATTCTGTGCTGGATAGAAAGAAAAAGAAAAGGCTGTACAGGAAATTACGAATTTACTGAATAAAATTATAAAACCCTGCCGATAATCCTGCTGACAACACAGAAAGGACGTTATTATGGCAGGGTTTAAATTTTCTTTTACAGGTATTTTTTTCGTTGTATCGGCTGTTCTGGTGCTTATGATAAGCGGTTTTTCCGCCTTTGCTACAGACTGCGAGGAAACGCCCGACAAGGTGCTGAGGCTTCATATTTTAGCAAACTCCGACAGCGAGGAGGATCAGAAGCTGAAATATGAGCTGAGGGATCATATGCTTCTTACCTTCGCAGAGGTGTTTTCAGGCTGTGAAAACAGCGATAAGGCGATAGAAGCGTCAAAGGAAAACAGAATAAGTATGGAGCAGGCGGCAAACAGCTTTATCAGGAGCAAGGGCTATAATTATAACGTGGTCTGCGAGATAGCGGATACTTATTTTACTACAAGAAAATATGAAAACTATACGCTTCCTGCGGGGGAATATACCGCAGTCAGATTTCTGATAGGAAAAGCCGAAGGAAAAAACTGGTGGTGTGTGATGTTTCCGCCGCTGTGTCTTCCTGCTTCGGGTGAATTCTTCACAGAACAGGAAAGCAAAAGAATAGAGCAGTCGAAGAATATAGAGGTAAGGTTTGCGTTATTTGAGATAATCGGAAATATCTTTGGCAAAAGTGATGACAAAAGCGAAGAAGATACGACAGCAAGGGTACCCGAAACTCCGAAGATAGTAAGAGAAATCTTCGCAAATAAAAGTCCCGACAGACTTTCAGCGTGGAACTTAAGATTTTTGTTTTAAGAAAGACCTGTGGTTGAATTATCATCCACAGGTCAGCTTTTATTTAAGTGACAAAATATAATCATAAACCTCGGAAAAAGGCTTATCTTCCTTTGCAAACTTATCTAAGGTTTTCTCCTTGTATAACGTTTCAGTTAATTCCTTTATCTTTGGAACAAGCTCGTAAAAGGTTTTGTACACCTTATCTGATGCACCCTGCTCCATATATCTCAGCTCACGGTAGCCCTGTATCGTAAGCTGTACCAGTTCCATCTCATCATTTGTAAAGCTGTAATCGAGATTTTTGGTTTTAAAATATGGCTCGGTATCCTTAAGATAGGTAAAGCCGCAGTATGGATCACGGGCGGCAAAGCGAAGCGTTCTGATTCCTGCCATTACACAGGTTCCCATACACATGGGGCAAGGCTCCATTGTACTATAGAGAATCATATCGTGAAGATCGTATACGCTTGTATCAATGCCGTGCAGGATATTCGCTTCTGCATGGGAGGTACGTTTGTTTAGTGTTCCCTTTTCCCCTGCACGGTTGCGGTTGGAGGTAACAAGATTGCCGTTACCGTCAAATAGTGCCGCACCGATAGGAGTACTTCCGTTTTTAAAAGCTGTCCACGCTTCTGAAAAGGCAGTCTGCCATTCGTATGATAAATCTGACCACATAATAATTCTCCTTTACGTTTTTATCCTTTACTATTATATCAAACTGTTATATTTTAGTCAACTTGTTAATTAAATTTACTTTATATTGTTGAAATTTATAATAATATCTGATATAATAGAGTTATATTATTCAGCAAATTATGAAAGGAATATAAAACTATGAGAAAAATAATATCTGCTATCCTTGCGGCTTCGATGATACTTTCTCTTTGTGCCTGCAGTGGCGATAGCACATCCGGAGTATCAGGAGACAACACGAGCTCTTCACCCTCCGAACAGCAGAAGCCTTTATCCAACCCCGTTGCCGTTGACGAAAACGGAGAGGTTGATATGAAGGTGGCACTTTCCTACGAAACCGACTTCGACGCACTTTTAAAGGATCTTGAATCCCGTGAGCCTGACGGCTCAAAGCCGGTATCCAAGAATACAAACCCTGAGACTCTTGCTCTTTTCAACTATCTCAAGGAAAACTACGGCAAAAACATATTTGCAGGTCAGCAGTATTTCCAGGACGGTCAGTACGAGCAGATCGTATACTATATGGAAACGGGCGATCTCCCAGCCATAATCGGCTTTGATATGATCTTCTCCCACGGTGACCAGGGAATAAACGATCAGCACATCGACGACGCTATAAGCTGGCATACAAAGCAGAATGGTATAGTTTCTTTCTGCTGGCATTGGAAGGTACCCGTTGATATCGAAAACGATGACGTGAAGGGTATCGCCTTCTATTCAGACGAAATAGCAAACTTCAGCCTCAAAAATGCCGTAACCCCCGGTACAAAGGAATATGAAGTTGTTATCAAGGATATTGATACTATCGCATTAAAGCTTCAGAGACTTGAGGCGGCAGGTGTTCCTGTCCTGTGGAGACCTCTTCACGAGGCAAGCGGCGGCTGGTTCTGGTGGGGCGTAAAGGATACGGATACCTTCAAGGGACAGTATTATCAGAAGCTTTGGTATATGGTATTCGACAGACTTGAAAACTACCACAAGCTTACAAATCTTATCTGGGTATGGAACGGTCAGGCTAAAAAGGCTGAAGTAAACGCAAATACCTATGATATCGGCGGTATGGATATCTATCCCGATACAGTAGATCATAGCGAGCAGAGCCTCAAATACAGCACACTTTCTGCCATTATGCCTGAAAGCAAAATGGCAACCATCAGCGAATGTGGATACATTCCCGATCCTGACAAGGTGTTTGCCGCTGACAGCAAGGTTAAGTGGTTATACTATATGCCCTGGAACGGCGAATTCGTATGCAAGGCTACGTCAACGGGTGCTATAATCACCTCTCTCGGTGGAACGCCCTCCATCAATACAGACCGTATGTCTTCAGAATTCTTAAAGGGCGTATATTCTCACGATAAGGTTATCACCTTAAGCGAGCTTCCCGATTTTGAGGGAACAGAAAAGATAATACCCGAATACCTCTATTTATGGGAGCTTCAGAATCTTGATAAATCACCCGAAAATTCAAAGCTCAAGGATTATAAGAAGGAATAACGATATGTTGAAAGAAATTTCATCAGGCAAGGTAAAGGCGCTTATAGATACAAAGGGAGCAGAGCTTAAATCTCTTGTGATAGACGACAGAGAAATTATGTGGTGCAGCGATCCCGCCTTCTGGGGCAAAAGCTCCCCCGTGCTCTTCCCTGCTATCGGTAACGTAAAACAGAACGAAACTGAAATATACGGCAAAAAAATAAAGCTTGCAAAGCACGGCTTTGCAAGAGATTACGAATACGATATGAGTCGCTGTGACGATTGTAGTGCCGTATTTACAAAAAGCTTCAAGGCAGAAGAAACCGGCTTTCCCTTTGACTGCAGTCTTTCTCTTACGTACAGCATAAACGGTGACAGTCTTGTTATTGATTATGAAGTCACAAATGACAGCGATAAGGATATGCCCTTCTGCATAGGCGCACACCCTGCAATTGCCTGCGATAATCTCGACAACTGCACTATAGAATTCGCCGAAAAGGAAACCGCCTCAACACCTGTTATGAATCTTGATAACAGAATGTTTGAAAGCGGCAACAGAATAGAAAGACTGGTAGCTTCTGATACGCTTTCTTTAAATTACGATATGTTTGATAACGACGTAGTTTATTTTGACGATATAAAGTCCGACAGCGTAGTATTAAAGGAAGGCGGCAAGACTCTTGCAAGAATAGGCTGGAAGGGCTTTACCTCGCTTGGTCTGTGGACTCCTGCAGGAAAAAGAGCAGGCTTTATATGTATAGAGCCCTGGTGCGGAAGCGATGATTATGACAACGACAACGGAGTATTTGCAGACAAAAAGGGTATCCAGTCTGCACAGCCCGGGAAAACGCAGAAATACAGTATGACAATATCAGCACAATAAAACGAATCTCCCATCGGAAAGGCTCTGATGGGAGATATTTGAATTAAGAACTTTTTTTACGAAGCTCGAAACGAGATTCTGTTCCCTTTATCAGCCTCTTGAAATTCTCCTTATGGCGTATTGTCATAAACAGAACTATTGCCGTCATCATAAGAATTACGGGAAGCTCCGTACCGAAAATGGCAAGCATAACGGGACAGCACAGCATTGCAACAACGGTCGAGAGTGACATGTACTTGGTTATGAGTAGTAAGACTATCATTATTACCGTAGCGATAAGACCTACTCTCCAGTCAATTACCCAGGCTGAGGAAAGGCTCACAAGAAAGCCTTTTCCACCCTTGAACCCATACCACACGGGAAAGGCGTGACCGACTACGGCGAATATTGCCGTATATGCCGCACCGAACTGGAATCTGCCCATCTGCGTATTAAAGAGAATGGCAAACAGCACTACAACAATTGCCGCCTTTGACATATCAAGAGCGAGTACGAACCACGCCCACTTGTTGCCGAAGGTACGCTTGAAATTTGTAAAACCGGGATTTCCGCTACCGCAGGTACGTATGTCTTTTTTATAGATAAGCTTTGAAAAGGTTATAGCGGGATTCCAGCCTGATACGAGATAGGCTGAGACAGCCGCCGCAATATAAAGTATGATTTCCATATAAATTCCCCCGATAATGACTTTATCAGTCTTCCTTCACTCTGTGGGTAACGGTTTCGCCAAAGCCCCATATACCTATAGCGTCGGGACCTATTGACGCACCGATTATCGGGCCGATTATACCCACGTACACGTTCTGGCAGGGAATCTCTTCCTTTATTCTTTCAACAAAGCCTGAAATCTCCTTGTCATCGCAATCGGCGTGAGCTACGAATATAGTCTGATTTTCGGAATCGGTTATATTCTTTTTAAGCATTCCGATAAGCTCGTTAAGAGAATTCTGTCTGCCTCTCACCTTCTTGATGGCAGTCTGAGTGCCTTCGGCATCAGAAATGAGTATAGGCTTTACGCCCATAAGATTTCCGAAAAAGGCTGATGAAGCGGTTACTCTTCCTGCCTTTCTGAGATGCTCAAGTGTATGTACGGTAACATACTGATGCACGTTCTTTCTGATGGATACTATGCGCTCGTTTATCTCCTCGGCGCTGTAGCCGTCGTTTGCAAGCTTTGCCGCTTCTATTGCAAGCATACCCTCGCCAAGACTTGCGTTCTGTGAATCTATGCAGTATATTTTTGAATCGGGAAATTCTTCGAGAAGCTCCTCGGAAATAACGCTTGCGGTATTGACGGAACCTGACTGTTTTGTGGAACAGCCGATATACACAATATCATAATCCTGGCTGAGATACCTTCTGAATACGCTTATAAACTCTTCTACGGGTACCTGTGTTGTCATTATTCTTTTTCCGCCACGGATGGTGTTATACAGCTTCTTTGCTTCTTCTCTGCTCCAGCTGAGTAGGGCGGGCGATTCCTTTTCGTCCTGTATGGTCATCATACGGGCATAATCTATGCCGTATTTCTCCATAATTTCTGTGCTGAGATCAGAGCATGAGTCGGTTATGACCTTTACTTTTTTCATGACTATTTCTCCCTTACGGATTTTTTTGCCAATCTGACAGCTTAATTCTATTATAGTTTTCTAAACTGAAAAGAAACTTGTCAGATTTTGTCGGAAAGTTTACCTTACGTTCAGAAAACTTTATTATAATATAAATATTAATATACATCAAGGAGGCTACGTATGTTTCATATTCTCGTAGTAGATGACGACAAGCACACAAGAATGCTACTGAGCGCCGTGCTTCAGAACGCCAATTACACGGTGACCACCGCAAACAACGGCGAAGAGGCTCTGGAGGTGCTGGACAGGACACACATAGACCTTGTGGTGCTTGACGTAATGATGCCGAAAATGGACGGCTATGAATTTACAAGCCTGATAAGAAAAACAGATAACGCTCTGCCTATACTTATGGTAACGGCAAAGCATCTGCCCTCTGACGAGAAGAAGGGATTTATTGTCGGCACGGACGACTACATAACAAAGCCTATAGACGTGGACAAGCTGTTACTGAGAATAAAAGCTCTGCTTCGCCGTGCAAGGATTGTAAACGAGCAGAAAATAACCATCGGCAACGTAACGCTTGACTATAATTCGCTGACAGTTTCACGTCCCGGTGAGACGCTGACTCTTCCGCAGAAGGAATTTATGCTGTTATATAAGCTGCTTTCCTATCCCGGGCAGATATTCACAAGAATACAGCTTATGGATGAGATATGGGGTGCAGAAAGCGAAACCGGCTGGGAAACGGTTACGGTACACGTAGGCCGACTCCGCAAGCGTTTTGAAGGCTGGCAGGAATTCGAGATAGAATCGGTCAGAGGTCTTGGATATAAGGCGGTGAAAAAAATATGAAGCAGGGAAAGATTATGAAACGGGAGAAAAAGCATCGTTTTGCCCTGACTCTTCTTGTATCCTTCTTCGTATTCGTCATTATTGCAGTTGCGCTGAGTCTTGCCGTGGGGATAATGTATCTGCTGCTTGCCATCAACGCAATAGACTCTATAGACGCTAAATTTGAACTGCACGATATTGTCGTTCTGATGTCGGTCATAAGTATGGTTATCGGCTTTATTGTGACAATGTTCACAAGCAGATTTTCGCTGAAGCCCTTTAACCGTATCACCGACCAGCTTGATAGATTAGCGAAGGGAGACTTCAAGGCAAGGATAGAATTCAGCAAGCCGCTGGGGTATCATCCTACCTTTCACAGTATAGAGACAAACTTCAACCGTGCCGCCAGCGAGCTTGAGCAGACGGAAATGCTGAGAAAGGATTTTATAAACAACTTTTCTCACGAATTCAGGACGCCTATCGTTTCTATAGCCGGCTTTGCAAAGCTTGTAAGACACGGTAATCTGTCCGAAGAGCAGAAGAATGAATACCTTGAAGTTATAGAAGAAGAATCTATGCGACTTTCCTATATGGCTACAAACGTTCTGTGGCTTACAAAGGTTGAAAATCAGAGTATCCTCACCGACGTGACAAGCTTTAATCTGTCCGAGCAGATACGAAACAGCGTGCTTCTGCTTGTGGATAAATGGACAAGTAAGCACGTAGAGATGGAGCTGAATTTCAAGGAACACCGAATATACGCCAACGAAGAGCTTTTAAAACAGGTATGGATAAATCTTATAGATAACGCTATAAAATTTTCTGCAAGCGACAATAAAATATCCGTAGACATCACGGAAGGCGATAGCCTGATTACCGTGTCGGTGGCAAACAAGGGAGAGATTTCAAAGGAAGCTCTGCCGAGGATCTTCAACAAATTCTATCAGGCGGACGAATCACATTCCTCCGAAGGAAACGGAATAGGTCTTGCGATAGTAAAGAAGGTAGTAGAGCTTCATAACGGTGAAATAAACGCCGAATGCAAGGACGGTAAGGTCATCTTTACCGTTACTCTGCCCAAAAACACTACAAGGAAGATTTCGGGTCAGAGTATAGGTTACACAAAATTAAAATCCCACAATTAAAGGCGGTAATCATAAAGAAGTATAACCCGTGAAGAATTTCTTCACGGGTTGTTTTGATATCTGATTGAGAAATTTGAGTTTGACGGCGTGTCGCCGCTGACAACTCCGCCTTTTAAAAGAATGCGATTTGCAAAGATTCGTTAACGGCGGTTTCACACGTTGGTTGTATTTCAAATTGAAATTTGACGGGAGATTGATGTAATATAAATAACGGGGCGTCCGGGAGGCCGCCCCCTACGGTCGATGATTAAAAGCATTGCGATAATATCGCCGTAAATACCGATGAAAACGGTGATTTGTAATGCCGTTCCCACAAAAAAATATAAGGGAAACGTAGGGGGGCGGCGAGTAGTCCGTAAGGACTGCGGCACCCTTCAGGGTATGTCCTCGACGCCCCGCATAAATCACCGCAATTTTTTATGAAACATCCCCCGTCAAACCCCAATTTGACAACCCCAACACAACCAAAAAAGCGTTCAGAAAATCTGAACGCCTTTTAAAATCCATCAATTGCCAAAGGCAATTGATTCCACATCTGCGCCGTGATGCGCAACTTCACGAGCCGAAGGCTCGCTTCACTCCTTCACTTTTGCGGAGCAAAAATTTCACTTTGAAATTTGTCCCCGACAAATTTCAATTTATCATTGAGTCGATTATAACACGCCTTATAGCCACGTTACGTATGCGGTTTTGTCGGTACTGTTATAGCCTGCATTTCTGTAGAAGCGGTGTGTGGATTCTTCCTTTGAGCCGGTAAGAAGCATCATTTTGTAGCAGTTTTCTTTTATCGAAAGCTGCTTTGCATAATCAAGGCATCCCGTGGCATAGCCTCTGCCTCTGTAGGCAGGATCGGTCACAACGTTTTCTATAAGGGCATAGGGTTGTCTGTTGTGAGTGAGATTGGGAACAATAACGCATACGCAGGAGGAGACGGGCTTTCCGTCCTCGAATGCCGCTATAACGTGATGGTTCTTATCCGTCATAATCTCCTGCCAGATCTTTAAAAGTCTTTTGTCCTGCATATCGGGTACGGGATTATTATGCAGATGGGTGTACAGCTCCATAAGTCCCTGCAGATCCTTTTCTGTAGCTTCTCTTATATCCATAATATCAGTCATCCGATCTCATATATTCTCTTACAAAAACTACACGGTGGTTATAGAAAACAGTATCCTTCTTATTTTCAAACTGTGACATTGCCGTCTTTTTAAGATTGCGGTACTGATTTCTTACCACGGCCTTGTAAATGGTCATTACTATCAAAGCACCTATAACGGGGCCGATAAGCCACTTTGCCACGTTTACAAAAACGCCTATTGCATCTGCAGTATTATGTACGCCTTGTGTGACCTTGTCCTCGCCGTAGGCATCTACCATCATCTGAATATAGTCAAGGTATTCAAGCGCACCTTCGTAATATCCCTTGCTGAAGGTTTTTTCCTGAGTCATTTTTTCGCCAAGCTCAAAAACGCCCGCCTTTTCTCCGATTCGCTGTGCATATTTTCCGAAGGCGGTCACAAAGGTTTTGCCGCTGTTCACGTCGTGGATAAGGATAAAGGCATTTTCGTAGTCGAAATAGTTCTTGTAGTAATATTCCGCTTCCTTCTGAAGCGTTCCCTGAGTGAGCCTGTCAAGGAATACAATGCAGGGTGTGACCTCTGTTTCTTTTTCAAACTCCTGAATTTCTTCATTCATTTTTATACCGTCTGATACGGAAACTGCATCTGTCTTTGAAATTACGTAATTTCCGCCAAAGCCTGCGAAGGCGGTAAGCGAAAAGGTAAGGCAGATGACAACTGAAATTAAAACTGAAATAATTTTTTTCATTTCATCCACCTCCTGTCAGGACAAGAAGGCAACTATAAAGAAGCCGAATATTGCACCGAATGCCGCACCGAACAAGCTGAAGAGCAAGGCTCTGAGGTTCAGCTTCTTGTTGTCAATCGGGATAGAGCCTGACACCTTGCCCGTCTGTCCGTTGATGCCGTACTGATATATCTTGTCTCTGTACTTATAGGTTAAGAACCATACGGGGAGAAAGGCATATTTATAGCCAAGGCTTTGTCTTTCTGCCATTGCCTGATTGATAGCTACGCTGTCATAATCATTTCTCAGGTGCTTATGCATAAAGTTTACACATTCAGCTTTTACGGTATCCTCGTGTCTTGCAAGTGCCTCCTCTGCTCCCACGTCGTATTTTTCCGCCATAAAGCCTGAAAGATAGGACATAGAAAAGCTGTGAAGATCATCGTAGTTGTAGGGCTGTAATGCGTCAAGCAGTTCGTCATCGATAAGCCTTGCACCATCGGCAGGTACGTTCTGATAGTATACCAGTGCCGAATCGTCAACGCTGTATTCTCTTACTCTGTCGGTATTTCTGTTTACGGGTATATATCTTTTGCAAGCGGCAATCACTCTTGTATCAATGGAATAGTTTCCAAGCCAGAAGGGTACGTAAACGCCGGTGATCTTCTGAAGCACCTTGCCGTTTTTAAAGTCGTCGGGAAGGAGCTTTTTATCCTTGCAGAAATCCTGGAATATCTGCTCTGCCCTTTCCCTTGATACGGTAAAGGGGATGATATAATCAGGCTTGTACTCTCCTGATAATCTGCCCACAAGGGTAACGGGACTGTGACAATAATAGCATTCAAGGGTTACGGCGTTCTTTTCTGCGATTATTTCACTACCACAGCTGGGGCAGAGATAAAGAGCGGAATTTTCTTCAAATTCGTTTTGTCTTTCCTGCTTTTCTGCATCAGTAAGGTCTATTTTTTCATTACGCTTATTGGCGGTTACCACCTGCTCAAAGCTGAACGCATTATTACAATATTCACAAATGAATGCACCCTTGTCGGGGTTATAGAATATATCACCGCCACAAGTAGGGCATTTGTACTGTACTGCCTGCATATCTGTTTCCTTTCATTTTATCGGGATTGAATTTGTTTTCAGAACAATTTTATTATAGCATTTATCCTTCTTCAAGTCAAGAAAAAACCGCCTTCAGAAACTGAAGGCGGTAATATCATCACTTATTGAAAGCTTACTTCTCCCGTGCTTCCGTTGATGGTCGCTTCTGCACCAACAAAGGATATACTTCTGTCGGCATCGACTCCGCTTACCAGCGGGACACCGAGGGTTCTTGCAAGTATTGCCGTATGGCTGTACTCGTTGGCGTAGCTCAGTACGAAGCCTGCCGCACCGTAAAACATCATATTTGCCGCTTCGCTGGGAGTCAGGAAGCTGGAGGAAATGATACAGTCACGAGCAAAGTTGCTGTAATCTACCTCGTAGCCTACCATATTGCTAAGCACCCTTATTGCAATATCAATGACGTCCATACATCTTGCACTCATATATTCATCGTCGATTGCCGCAAACATATCGTAGAATTCCTGCGCTGTCCTGTGTATTGCCGCTTCTGCCGAATAGCCTTCGGAATGTATAAGCTCGGACACTCTGTCACCGAATTCCACGTCGGCAAGCATACCCAGATGCGCCTCGAAAAGTGCCGCCATACCTGAACCGGCATAACGCTTTGTTATACGGCTGAGGACTACGAGCTGTTCGCAGGAGACTGTTACGGCGTTTATCCACTTGTCAATTTCCCTTTCGGGGAAGTCCGATCTTGCAGGCATATTGTCAAAGGTGTATCTTGTGAAATAACAAAGCCTGCCGGTAGCAATGCCGTCGGAAATACCCGTACCCTTGAAGGTATTGGTAAGATATCTTTCCCTTGTTACTAACATAAGATCACCGCCTGTCATTTGTAAGTATTACTTTACACTTTAATCATACCATAATTTTCTTATTTTGTCCAGCGAATTTTGTTGAAAATAAACAAATTTGTGTACTATCGTATAAATTATTTATCTATTTTGTGCAATAGCACTAAATTTTTCAGCAATTACATAGCATATAGCGGAAGATTTCTTTTTTTAAAGACAGCGAAATGACGATTTTATGCAGGATGACAACAATTAATTTAGTGAAATTTGCAGGTAAATTTTTTCTTTACATTCCGTTCAAAATGTTGTATTATTATAATGTTGTAAAAAAGTAAGAAAGGTAGAAACAGATGAAAGAGATTTTAGC
This sequence comes from Ruminiclostridium sp., assembly GCA_017465545.1. GTDB lineage: Bacteria > Bacillota > Clostridia > Oscillospirales > Ruminococcaceae > Ruminiclostridium_E. Next base: position 9,816 of record JAFTVY010000019.1, on the reverse strand, counting down.
TCAGGTAAAGCAGTACAAAAAAGAATCGTTTTTAGCTCCCTTTTTCACCATTCTTGAGGTTATTATGGAGGTTATACTCCCCTTTGTAATGGCACTACTTATAGATGACGGCGTAAGCAAGGGCGATATAACGAAGGCTCTTATCTACGGCGGAATAATGCTTGTAGTGGCAGGTATAAGCCTTATATCAGGTATGCTGTCAGGTAAATACGCCGCAAGAGCGTCAACGGGACTTGCAAGTAATTTAAGAAAAAGTATGTTCAGAAACATACAGCGTTTTTCCTTCTCCAACATTGATAAGTTCAGCACGGCGGGACTTGTTACAAGAATGACAACGGATATAACCAACGTGCAGAATGCTTATCAGATGATAGTCAGAATAGCGGTAAGAGCGCCTATTATGCTCACCTGCAGTATTATAATGTGCTTTATGATAAGCCCTGATATGAGTGTTATATTCCTTATCGCAATGCTTTTTCTCATTGTGGCGCTGGGTATAATTATGGTATCTGTAATGAAGGTATTCAACGTTGCCTTCAAGAAGTACGACGCTCTCAACGCAAGCGTTCAGGAAAATATTTCGGGCATCAGGGTTGTAAAGTCCTTTGTACGTGAGGAATACGAAAAGGAAAAATTCACAAAGGCATCAGGAGATATTTACAAGATATTCAAGAAGGCGGAGAGCATACTCGTATTCAACTCCCCCGTTATGAATCTTGCTATATACAGCTGTATGCTGACTGTATGCTGGCTTGGTGCTTCTCTTGTTGTAAACGGCTCTATGGAGCTGGGACAGCTCAGCTCTATGTTCTCCTACATAATGAGCTCGCTCATGTCTCTTATGATGCTCTCCTTTATCTTTGTAATGCTTACAATGAGCGTTGCAAGTATAAAGAGAATATCCGAGGTTTTAAAGGAAGAGCCTGATATAAAGAATCCTGAAAGCCCTGAAACCATGATGAGAGACGGCTCGATTGAATTTAAGAACGTGCATTTTTCTTATCACAGCACCAGCGAAAAAGAGGTTTTATCCGATATAAATCTTAAAATAAAATCAGGTGAAACTATCGGTATTATCGGTGGTACAGGCTGTGGTAAAACCAGCCTTATAAACCTTATCAGCAGACTTTACGACGTAACCGAGGGTACTGTTTACGTAGGCGGTAAGGACGTAAGGGAATATGACCTTGAATTTTTAAGAAACAACGTTGCCGTTGTACTGCAGAAGAACGTGCTGTTTTCGGGTACGGTGCTTGAAAATCTTCGCTGGGGCTATGAAAAAGCCACCGAGGAAGAATGCATTGCCGCTTGTAAAGCCGCTTGTGCAGATGAATTCATAGAAGCTATGCCTAAGAAATACAACACCTATATTGAGCGTGGCGGTGCCAACGTTTCAGGCGGTCAGAAGCAGAGACTCTGTATTGCAAGAGCGCTTCTCAAAAATCCGAAGATACTGATACTGGACGACTCCACAAGCGCTGTTGATACGGCTACCGACGCTAAGATAAAGCAGGCGATGAGAGAAAGCATTCCCGGTACTACAAAGATAATCATTGCCCAGAGAATTTCAAGCGTTCAGGACGCTGACAGAATAATAGTGCTTGACGACGGTGAAGTAAACGGCTTTGATACTCACGAAAATCTCCTTAAAACAAACGAGATATACAGCGATATTTACGAATCTCAGATCAAGGGCGGCGGCGACTTTGACCGTCCTCAGAATTAAGGAGGTGGACGTATGAAAAAGAAAAACAACATTCCCGGTTCTGAATTCCCCAAGGTAAAGCTGAGCCATCTGGGAAGAATAATGGGCTATACATTCAGACATTATAAGGTAAGCTGTATTGTAGTGCTTTTATGTATCATAATCCAGGCTCTTTGTACAATGTACGGTATGATTTTCATACAGTCGCTGATAGACGACTATATCAAGCCGCTTATCGGCGTTCCGGATCCTGATTTTTCAGGTCTTTTAAGTGCGATAATAAGACTTGCGATAATTTACGTTATAGGTCTTGCCGCAAACTACGCCCACGGCAGAATTATGGTAAACGTAACACAGGGTACTTTAAGATGCATCCGTGACGATTTATTCAGAAATATGCAGAATCTGCCTATAAAGTATTTTGATACTCACCAGCACGGCGATATAATGTCCGTATACACAAACGATATTGATACCTTCAGACAGTTTATTTCACAAAGCTGTCCTCAGATGATAAGCTCATCAATTACCATTGTCTTTGCTTTTGTAAGCATGGTGACGATGAATATACCTATGACTGTGATGTCAGTTACGATGGCTCTTGTAATGCTCTTCGTCTCTACAATCATAGGTGGTAAGAGTGGCAAGTACTTCGGCAGACAGCAGGCCGATCTTGGTAAGGCAAACGGCTACATTGAAGAGATGCTTGACGGACAGAAGGTAGTAAAGGTATTCTGTCACGAGGAAAAGGCATGCGAGGAATTTGAAAAGATAAACGAACAGCTCCGTGACAGCGCAGACAAGGCTAATACCTATGCCAACATAATGATGCCGATAAATGCGAATATAGGTAATATAAGCTACGTTTTAGTATCGGTACTCGGTGCTATTCTTGCAATAAACGGCGTAGGTGGTCTTACACTTGGTATAATCATCGCCTTTGTGGGACTTAACAAGAACTTCAATATGCCGATAGCTCAGCTCAGCCAGCAGATAGGATTTATTGTAATGGCGTCTGCGGGTGCAGGAAGATTATTCGAGCTTATGGACAGCAAGCCTGAAGAGGATGAGGGCTACGTTGAAATCGTCAATGCAATAATCCATCCTGACGGAACTATCGAAGAAAGCGAAAAGCGTACAGGTCACTGGGCGTGGAAGCATCCTCACAAGGCGGAGGGTACTGTTACCTATACAAAGATGGAGGGCGAGGTCGTATTTGACGGCGTTGACTTCGGCTATAACGAGGATAAGATGGTACTGCACGATATTGTGCTTTATGCAAAGCCCGGTCAGAAGATAGCCTTTGTAGGCTCTACAGGTGCAGGTAAGACCACTATCACAAATCTTATAAACCGCTTCTACGATATTCAGGACGGCAAGATAAGATACGATAATATCAATATCAATAAGATAAAGAAGTCAGAGCTTCGTAAATCTCTCGGTATCGTACTTCAAGAAACACAGCTCTTTACGGGTACCGTTCTTGATAACATCCGCTACGGTAAGCTTGACGCTACCGATGAGGAATGTATTGCGGCGGCAAAGCTTGCAAACGCAGACGGCTTTATAAGAAGACTCCCCGACGGCTACAACACGATGCTGACAGGTAGCGGAAGCAACCTGAGTCAGGGACAAAGACAGCTTTTATCTATAGCAAGAGCGGCGGTTGCCGATCCTCCCGTACTCATCCTTGACGAAGCGACTTCCTCTATCGATACAAGAACGGAAAAGCTGGTTCAGGCCGGTATGGATGCTCTTATGAAGGGCAGAACGACCTTTGTAATCGCTCACAGACTTTCAACCATCCGCAATTCTGATTGCATTATGGTACTTGAAAAGGGCAGAATCATTGAAAGAGGTTCCCACGATGAGCTTATAGAAGCAAAGGGCAAGTATTATCAGCTTTATACGGGTAATTTTGCGAATGCGTAACTGAATAAAAATTAAGCTGTAGTGGATTTATTCCGCTACAGCTTTTTCTTATATCTTTTCAATTTTATAACCAAGCGCTAAAATAGTCTTTATTGACTCCATTGCGGTCACTCTGTCAAATTCCTTTTCGGTTTCGGATAACTCATCATAGGGTACAAGGCAGGGTGTTGTCTTTTTTACATCGTCTCTTTTTTCGCCGTAGGTCCAGCCGTCAGCTATTCTGCCTACCGACCAGTTTTCGTGAACGTTCTTTGCTATCTCTTCGGTAAGCTCCTCTATTTCCTTCGGTAACGTGATTTTACTTGTATCTATAGGCTTTGGAATGTACATAATTGCTCCTTTCAGATTACGTAAGTAAGCTACAGAATTCATCTATCTTTCTGTCATTCTCTTCATTCGGTCTGTCCTTGGGATCAATAAGATGAAGAGTAGCTTCTATCTCTGTAGCTTCAATAAGATTTTTAATTTTTCCCGCCAGCTTATCTGCTCCGCCTCCGCTTGAGCAGGCAAGGAGGGATATTTTTTTGCCCTTTATCTTATCCTTGTTTTCTGTTATAAAGGTCTTTATCGGCGGCGCAAAAGTACCTGCCCAGACAGGAGTTCCGAAAATTATTCTGTCATAAGACTCCGATTCAAAGCTATAAGGCATTAAAGCGGGTGTATCACCCATAACAGCGCTTTTACCACCCCAGAAAAATTTTTTGAAGCCCTTGTCGGGATAAGCTTTTTCAGGCTCTATGCGGAGGATATCCGCCCCCAGCTTCTGTGCAATTTTCTTTACGGCATAATCGGTATTGCCAAGCATTGAGTAATATACTACTACAGTTCTCAAAATTGCCACCTCGCTTTTTATTCTATGCTTATTATATCATTTATAGCCCTTGTTGTCAAACTCTTTATGGTAAAGTATTGACATTTGTCCCTGCGTCTGATATAATAGCAACAGATGTTATGCAACAAACGTTACAGAACGGAGAAGATATATGCCGCCCAAAGCAAAATTCACAAGAGAAGAGATAGTAGAAAAGGCGCTTGATATAGCCGCTGAAAAGGGCGTAAAGTCACTTACCGCAAGGGAGCTTGGTACCGCCCTCGGATGCTCTACCCGACCGATATTTACAGCCTTTAAGAATATGGATGAGGTACTGCTTGAAGTCCGCAAGGCGGCTTTAGGCAAATTTGAGGAGTATGCCAGAAGAGCTATGGATTTCTCTCCTGTGTATAAGGAGCTTGGCGTTCAGATGGTTTTATTTGCGACTGAACATCCGAAGCTGTACCGTCTTTTATTTATGACAGAAAAGCCTGAGGCAGAAAATTTTGACGACGTATTCAGAAATCTCGGTGATATGGCTACTCTCAGCGTTGAAGTCATACAGCGTGATTACGATTTAAGCTACGAAAACGCAAGGCTTTTATTCAAGCATAACTGGATTCAGACCTATGCCATAGGGGCGCTTATAGCAACGGGAGTATGCAGATTCGGTGCTGATGAAATTCAGGATATATTAAGCCGTGAGTTTGTGGCAATGCTTATGCTGATTAAGTCGGGTAAGGCGGAAAGCTGTACTACGATACCGGAGAAGAACAAATAAAAAGGGGAATAAAAATGTATACGGGACTTATTATTAAAGAAAGTATCGCTGACGATACCCTGCTTGATCATATCAGAATAATCGGCGTTGAAATATGGAAAACCGACAACACGCCGAGATACTGGACTGCGGTTTCCTTTACAAGCGAGTGCGGGGATTTTCCTGAAAAGCTTTCAAAGGCTATCAAGGCTTCCTGCGAGGGAGAGGTTGTGTGGTACGTTGATTTTCAGGATGAAAAGCACAAATATATTGTGCTGAAGGATACCGTTCTGAAGTATCGTCACGAGGATAAAGAAGGAAAACACGCCGTTTGTCGAAAATGCATTGAAGCGGGTATAAAAAAGGAACAGCTTGATTGGTCGGAATAATTTCTGGTAAGGCGGAGAACGGTACTACGATACCGGAGAAACAGAAAAGAGGGACTTGAAATGAAGATAGAAAATAACATACTAAAGCATTATCTGAAAAACGTATATTTCATCACCGGAACAGCCTATGCAGGCAAATCAACGACGGTAAAAATGCTCAGCGAAAGATATGATATGATATTCTGTGGAGAAAACTACCACTCTGCCGTGTCAGATATTGTAGCAACGCAGGACGCACAGCCTGATATATGCTACGTAAACAATCTGACGGATTGGCGGGAATTTGTTACACGTTCTCCTGAGGAATATGAGCGCTGGATATTCGGCGTTGGAAAAGAAGCGGCAGAGTTTGAGATAGCGGAGCTTATCTCACTTTCAGGTGATAGAAAGGTTATTGTTGATACGAATATTCCTATAGACGTTTTGAAAGAGATTTCAGATTATAATCACGTTGCGGTGATGCTTTCACCCCAGTCTATGAGTGTGGAGCGATTTTTTGACAGGGATGATCCCGAAAAGCAATTTCTTTTAAGCGTCATTGACAGTTGTGAGAATTCTGCAGAGGTTATGGAGAATTACCGCAAGGGACTTGCGCTTATCAACAGTAAAGAGCATTACGATGAGTTGGCACAAAGTGGCTTTTTCACCGTTATGCGGGAGGATAACGGAAAGGATACAAGAGAAGAGGTCTGCGATATTATCGCAAGGCATTTCGGACTTGTTTAAAAGGAATATATGAATTACACAATAAACGAAGAACGCCTCACGGCTGAGGAATATATAGGCTTTTTAAAGCAAACGGATTTAGGCTCACAATATCCGAAGGAGCGCTTTAACGAAAGAATAGAAAGGCTTGTAAAAAACGCTTCAATAAGCCTTGTAGCAAGAAACGAACAAAACAAGATAATCGGTGTATGCTTCGGTATAACGGATTTTGCTTACTGGCTTTTTATAACGGATTTAGGGGTAATACGGGAATGCGTCGGACAAGGTATCGGAAAGGCTCTTGTTAAAAAGCTGCACGAAACCGCAGGCGGTGAAAGGGATATAATTATGTATACCTGCGTCAATGAAAATGCAATTCCTTTCTATGAAAAAATCGGTATGTCAAAGCCTGATGACGTGATGACCTACAACCGTATTGAATGGACGGATTTTAAGGTGGAATAAAATAATTATGCAAATGAAGTACATACGTTACTGTTTTTTTCGAGTCATAAATCGGAATCTATAGGTATGTTTTGAGGTATTTTACCCCAAAAGATTGCTCGGTTCATTTCGGGGCGTCAGGGGACATACCCTAAAGGGTGCCGCAGTCCTTACGGACTACTCGTCGCCCCCTACGGTTGTAATTTATAACATAGTGATAACTTCACTGTAAATACCAATATAAACGTGTTTTGTAATGCCGTTCCACAAGATTTTATAGGTGAAATGTAGGGGGCGATCTCCCGGACGCCCCGTTATTTATATTACATCAATCTCCCCGAAAAATTTCAATTTACGAGGTACATACAATGAACGAACAGATAACTATTATTGATGGAGAAAACAGATATATAACCGATTGCACGGAAATATTACAGAATTCCGAGCTTGGCAATGCATACTTTAGTGACGAGCAAAAAGCAAAAGCAATGCTTCAATATGCGCTTGAAAAGAAGGAACTGTACATTGCTCTGAATGAACAAGGCGAATGTGTCGGATTTATTTATTGTATGCAAAATGGTGTTTTCGGTAGCTATCCTTATCTGCATATCATTTCTGTGAAAGAGGACTGCCGTGGTAATGGAATTGGCAGTCTGCTGATGTCTTATTTTGAGGAAAAATATCCGTCGGATAAATATTTTCTTACTGTTGATGATTTCAATATCAATGCTAAAAAATTATACGAAAGACTTGGCTATCAATGTGTAGGACAGCTACCCGATTTCTATAAAAAAGGTGTTGATTGTTATCTTATGATGAAAAGGCTTTGAACTTACGAAATTGAAAAAACTTGTAAAGGAGAATGATTATGAAGCTTATTATGCAGCCTACTCCTGAAACCTGCGGTCAGGCGTGTATTGCAATGATATCAGAGAAAACAATTGAAGAAGTTATAAAAGATATGAAAACAAGCGGTCCCACAAGTATCGGACAGCTTATTGAGACACTTGATTTTTACGGAATAACGCACGCAGAGAGGAACACCCGTATTTCCAAGAAGAATCCTGTCCCCCACGAATTTTCGATTTTAACGGTACATACAAACAATGGCTATACCCACTGGACTTTGCTGTATGACGGTAAGTACTATGACCCTGAATTCGGACTTGTTGAGGGTGAGTATACATATGGAAAAATTACGTCATTTCTTGGGATTTACAAGTAATAATCGAAAAACGGAGAATATCATATGAACGAACAGATAAAAGCATATCTTGAAAAATATCCACAGGAAATTATAGCAACGTTCACTTCCCTTCGCAAGCTGATATATGACAGCGTATCCGTTGCCATTGAAGAAGCTCTGTGGGCAAAGCTCCCAAGCTTTAATAACGGAGAAAAATTCGTAAGGCTTATTCCCTTCAAGGATCATATAAATATCGAGGCTACTGCGATAATAAATCACAAGGAAAAGCTTTCCGGATATAAAATAACGCCTAAAGGGATGCTTCAGATTTATCTTAAGGATGAAATTCCCTGCGACGTTCTGAAAGAAATTTTTAAAGAAACCTTAGGAGAATAATTATGGCTACGTCAAAAGAATATCTTAATTTCATACTTGAGCAATTATCCCTTATCGATGGTATTTCTCACCGTCAGATGATGGGAGAATATATCATATATCTGCACGGAAGGATTGCGGCATATCTATGTGATAGCAGACTACTTATAAAGCCTGTACCGAGTGCGGTAAGGCTGATGCCTGACGCAGTTTACGAGCCACCCTATGAAGGTGCAAAGGATATGCTTTTGTGCGAAAACGTAGACGATAAGGAATTTCTGAAGGAGCTATTTGAAGCAATATACGACGAACTACCAAAGCCGAAGGAGAAGAAAAAATGAAGTACAGATTTTGCAGATATGATGAAACCTGCTACGAAAAAGTGCGGCAATTTTTAATCGAACTATCAGAAGAAAATCGCATTCATATAAACTGGAATTGGGCAAGGTGGGAGTGGATGTATTTTCATCCTGACTTTGGCAATCGTCTTTCAGAAAAAATAGGGCTATGGTTTTGCGGTGATGAAATGGTTGGTACTGCAATATACGACCACTACCTCGGCGAAGCGTTTTTCGCAGTAAAGAAAGGTTTTGAAGAGCTTAAAACAGAAATTATTAATTATATGATTCAATATTTTTCAGACGAAAACGGTCTTGGGATTGCTGTAAATGACACGGACGACGAAACGGTTTCTCTTATTTTATACTGTGGTTTTACTGCGTGCGAACAAACAGAAAACGTGCTTGACCTTTTGCTTGACGATATGGATTTTGATACAAATACAGCTTGCAATATTAAGCTACGCTCCCTTGACGTAAAAGAAGATTTGTATAAACATCATAAGCTTTTATGGAAAGGCTTTAACCACGAGGGAGAGCCACCTGTGGACGAAAAAACTATTGAAAAGCAAAGACGTATGCTTTCTGCACCTCATCTGAATCCACAGCTTCATATTGTTGCAGAAAATGAAAGTGCAGAGTACGTTGCCTACTGTGGTTTATGGTATGATTACAAAACAGATTACGTGTACGTTGAACCTGTATGTGTAACTCCCGACTATAGAAATAAAGGACTGGCAAAAGCGGTTATTAAAGAAGCTCTGAGGCGTGCATACGATATGGGTGCAAAAAAGGCGTACGTAATATCCGAGCTTGGATTATACAAAAGCATCGGCTTCAGACAGCATTCTCATTACACTTTTTATTGGCATAAATAAAAAACGGGAAGGAAAACAAAATGATATTTGAACTTGAGAACAAAATGTGGCAAGCGGCAAAGGACGGCGACAAAACCGCCTTTGCAGAGCTTGTGTCTGATAAAGCGGTTATGGTCTGCGGTGGGTATCGCTGTAGCGGAGCAGAATACGGGAGCTTTATCGGAGATTTCGGAATAGCTTCCTATGAAATAAAGGATTTTGAAACTGTCCTTGAATCTGATAACGTGATTCAGGTGCATTATATCGTCAGAACTATTGCCGCTACACCTGAATATTCCGATATGGCGGGACTT
>JAFTVY010000018.1 GCA_017465545.1 Ruminiclostridium sp. | reverse complement strand
ATCATAACCTTGCGGTTATGATATAATAAATGCAAGCATTTATTATATTTTTATTTATAATGTCCTCGCAGATACGCAAATCGGAGATTTGCTCCCTGCGTATCGGACGATTATATCATAACCTTGCGGTTATGATATAATTAAAAAACGTAATTAAAAGGAGGGCTACCGTGAAAACAAAACAGATTATCAAGGATTCGCTTATAACCGTATCGGTATTAGTACTGTGTTTTGCTTTGTGCCTTGTAATACACAATCTGCTACAGATTGACGAGCATATAACTACCGTTTTCGTATTTGCGGTATTCCTTATTTCTTTAACTACAAGCGGTTACGTTTATGGTATAATCGCATCTGTAATAGGAACACTTGCGGTAAACTATGCATTCACCTTCCCTTTCTTTGAGGTGAACTTCCTGATTCTCGAGAATTTAGTTTCAGGTATTGTAATGATAACCATATCAATACTTACAAGTGCGCTTACTACAAAGGTAAGGCGACACGAAATGATAAAGGCGGAAAGTGAAAAGGAGCGAATGAGAGCGAATCTTTTAAGAGCGGTTTCTCACGATCTGCGCACTCCGCTGACTACTATCTACGGCTCCACCTCCGCCCTGCTGGAGGAAAAGAATCTTTCAGAAGAGCAGAAGGAAAATATGCTTAAGGGTGTAAAAGAGGATTCGGAGTGGCTTGTAAGAATGGTAGAGAATCTGCTTTCGATCACTAAGATTGACAGCGGTAACGTAAAAATAATAAAGTCGCCTACGGTATTAGACGAGCTTATAGATTCGGTAATACTCAAATTCAGAAAACGCTATCCCGAGCATAATATAAATATAGAGCTTCCCGACGATATTGTTATAATCCCTATGGATTCGATGCTTATTGAACAGGTACTTATAAATATACTTGAAAATGCAGTTCAGCACGCAAAGGGAATGACGATACTTACTCTTAGGGTGTTTATACTCGGCGATAACGCCATATTTGAGATAAAGGACAACGGCTGCGGAATTGCACACGATAGGTTGAACAAGATATTTTCGGGGTTATATGATACGAAACCCGATATGGTTGACAGCAAAAAAAGGAATGCCGGCATAGGTCTGTCGGTATGTGCTTCTATCATAAAAGCCCACGACGGAGATATAAATGCTGAAAATGTAAAGGATGGCGGTGCGGTATTCCGCTTCTCCCTTGGAATAGAAAAGGAAAGAGACAACGTAGGAAAGGAACAGTATGAATAATAACAAGTACAAAATCCTTCTTGTAGAGGATGAAAGTAATATAAGAAATCTTATCAGCGCTATGTTAGAGGCGTCACAGTACCACGTTATAACCGCCACTACCTGCGGTGAAGCTGAAACGATGTTTTCCTCCTATCTTCCGGATCTTATCATACTTGATTTAGGTCTGCCGGATAAAAACGGGATGGAGCTTCTGAAGCTGGTGCGCAGCGGCTCGCTTATTCCCGTGATAATCCTTTCTGCCCGTGCCGATGAAAGAGACAAGGTAGAAGCTCTCGATATGGGAGCAAATGACTACGTAACAAAGCCCTTCGGCTCTGCGGAGCTTCTTGCAAGAGTACGCTCTGCCCTTCGCAACAACCGTCATTGCTCCGACGAAGGCAAGCTTCCCGGTGGTAAATTCGTGCTTGACGATCTTGTCATAGACTATGATGCAAGGCAGATATTCATAGCAGGAAAAGAAATAAAGCTTACACAGACGGAATATAACATAGTGGCGTTATTATCGGAATATTCGGGTAAGATGATGACCTATAGTGCGATAATAAAGGCTGTATGGGGCTATCCCGATGAAGGAAGTATAAAAAAGCTCCAGGTAAATATGGCGAATATCCGCAAGAAATTCGGCATAAAGCCGGGAGAAAAAAGCTACATCACAAACGAGCTTGGCGTTGGATATCGTATGTGTAGCGATAAAAATTAAAGCTTACCGTTGCAAAGGCTATGCTTTTGCGACGGTTTTTTTCTTTCTTAACCCCATCTTTACCAAAAAGATGTTATAATGAAAGAGTAGAAAAAGAAAAGTAGAGAAACAAAGGAAAGAAATTTATGACAATTTTTGACGTACTGACACTTGTCGGAGGCTTATGCCTTTTCCTCTTTGGTATGAGTGTTATGGGAGACGCTCTCGAAAGAAGAGCCGGTGGAAAGCTTAAATCACTTCTCGGAAAGATCACAGGAAATAAATTAAAGGGACTGCTTACAGGTATAGGAGTTACCTCAATAATCCAGAGCTCGTCTGCTACAACAGTTATGGTAGTAGGCTTTGTAAACTCTAATCTGATGTCCTTAAAGCAAGCTATCGGTGTAATAATGGGTGCAAATATCGGTACTACCATTACGGCGTGGATATTAAGTCTTGGCGGTATTTCTGACGACAACGTATTCGTACAGTTACTGAAGCCGATGTCCTTTACTCCCGTACTTGCATTTCTCGGTATTATCCTTTATATGTTCTGCAAGGAAACAAAGAAAAAGGATACCGGAACGATACTTCTTGGTTTTGCGGTACTTATGTTCGGCATGGACATTATGACAGGTGCCGTATCAGGACTTGCACAGGTACCTGAATTCCAGCAGTTATTTATAATGTTCAAGAATCCCGTTTTCGGCGTTTTAGCCGGTGCTGTACTTACTGCTATCATTCAGTCATCCTCCGCTTCCGTTGGTATTCTGCAGGCGCTTGCCATTACAGGTCAGGTTTCCTTCGGAGCGGCTATTCCGATAATTATGGGACAGAATATCGGTACTTGCATCACGGCTATTCTCTCCTCCTTCGGAACAAACAGAAACGCAAAGCGTGCGGCTCTTGTTCACTTATCCTTCAACGTAATCGGTACAGTCGTATGGCTGACAACCTTCACTATAGCAGACTTTGTATTTGCTCCTTCCCTCTTTGATCAGGCGGCGGATATGGCGGGTATTGCGATAGCGCATTCTACCTTCAATATTCTTTGTACTGCCCTTCTGCTTCCTATGTCTTCGCTTCTTGAAAAGCTTGCACACAAGCTTATTCCTGAAACAAAGACACCTGACAAGATTGCAGAGCTTGATGAAAGACTTATCACAACACCTGCAGTTGCGCTTGAAAGATGCCACAACGTAGTTCAGGAAATGGCAGGCTATGCAGTTCAGTCTGTAAAGGAAAGTATAAGCTGTCTTATGAAATACACTCCCGAATCTGAGGAGATAGTAAGAGAGCTTGAAGACAAGACCGACCACTACGAAGATATAGTTGCTACCTATCTTGTAAAATTAAGTACGGTGCAGATAAGCGATTCTGACAGTGCCGAGGCGGCAATGCTCTTAAAGGCGATAGGAGATTTTGAAAGAATTTCCGACCATGCTTCGAATCTTGTCGACTCTGCCAAGGAAATGAACGACAAGGAATTCTCTTTTTCCAAGGGTGCAAGAGAACAGCTCATAAAACTCACCGATGCGGTATGTGAGATACTCGACCTTTCAATAAAGGCGTTTATTGAAGATGATGCTACAGCGGTTGTATCTGTCGAGCCTCTTGAAGAGGTCATTGATGAGATGAAGGAAAAGATGCGTTCCGAACATATCCTTCGTTTACAGCAGGGTTCCTGCAGTATTGAAATGGGCTTTGTATGGTCTGATATACTTACAAACCTTGAAAGAATCTCCGATCATTGCTCAAACGTGGCTGGCTGTATCATAGATTCTGCCGCAAACAATCTCAACGTACACGAATCCTTAAAGGCTGTAAAGCGCAACAACAAGTATTTCGACAAGCAGTATGAAGAATACTACAAGAAATACATTGGCTGATGATATACCTCATTTTATCTTAATACACCGACAACGCCGTTGTGGAACAATTTCCGCAGCGGCGTTGTTGGCCAAACGCGTGGCGTTTGATCCATGTTCCGCCTTTTTATAGTTTGTATTTTTACAAAGATAGCGAAACGGCGGTTTCACATATTGGTTGTGTGTTAATTGTAGTTTGAACGCGTGGCGTTTGATCCATATTCCGCCTTTTATCAGGTTGTGGGATGCATAACCTTGCGAACGGCGGGAGGACAATTTTGCGATTAATGTAATTACACCTCATCCGTCAAATGACATTAAAATGTCATTTGACACCTTCTCCTCAAGGAGAAGGCTTTATGGTGCATCGCCTCTATAATAGTGGGAAGAAAAGGCTTCTCCTTGAGGAGAAGCTGTCACCGAAGGTGACTGATGAGGTGTTAACAGCAAAATCCACATCTCCCCGATAAACTACAATTTGAAATCCTTTTAAAACCCATCACTTTTAAATTTGTCCTGACAAATTTAAAACAAAAACGCCATCTTCGGTTGTCCGAAGATGGCTTTTGTTATTTCAGATTGTAATCAGTAATATCGGATTTAAGCTACGTTGCCCATACCAGCGCTTAAACCAACGAGGAAAACATAAATAACATCAGGCTTTTCAAGATCTGAAAGCTTTGTCATTATTGTTGTAAGTCCGTTTGTTATATCCTGAGTGAACTTAGCAAGGTTAGCGTCGCTTGCGTTGGAAGCGTCAGCAATTGTGCCTGTGGGAGCTGTAACTGCTTCATAAGGAATTGTCTTGCCTTCGATATCAAGCTTCATCAGAGATGCACCGTCCTGTACTATATCCATACCAAGCTTGAAGTCATCCTTGCTTGTTGCAATTGTAAGCGCTAAATCCTGCTTGCTTGTACCATCAGAATCATCGCCTTCAATATTGATTGTGCCGTTTAAGTAATCATTGATAGTAAGTGAGAAGGAACCTGTAATCTTTGCTGTATTTTCATCACCAACAGACTCGCATACGAAAGTACCATCGTGCTTTTCGCCTTCAACTGTACCGTTTGCAGTAAACTTTACCTTATCAACGCCGTCAGTTGCTAAAGCAATTTCTGTAGCGAACTTCTTGCCGTCGTTTGCTGTGATGATTCTGATTTCGCCGGAGTCAGCAATGTTGATAATTCTGCCGACGATGTCCTTACCCTTGGAGTAAACTGTCATTGTAAGAAGAACCTTCTTTGCCTGTTCTTCAGGAAGCTCCTTAATGGATTCTTCTACGTAAGTCTTTGCACTTGCGATAGCAGCCTTGTCAATCTGGAAATCTGCAAGAACATCCATAATTTCAGCGTCAGCTTCAACCTTGTTTAAAACGTTGAGAGCAAGATTCATGAAATCCTTCATAGTGATGGTGATTGTATTAACGTCGCAGTTTATGGAAACCTCGCCGCACTGTAACGTGCCTGTGGTTGTCTTTGTGCAGTCCTTTACTGTTACAAAGTATGCATCTGCAATAAGGCCGAATGCCTTTTCCACTACCTCAGGATCAAGGTTCTGGAGTGCTTCTGTGTAGCCTGCGAGCATATCTGAAGGATCTGCGGGAAGAGCGCCTACCGTATCATCCATCATAGGAGCTGTCATAATATCTTCCATACCGCCTATGCTACCCATACCGAGGGAAGCGAGTGTGGAAGCATCAAGCTTTACGATAACGTCGGATAATTCGGGAATCTGGAGGTAATAGGTTTCGTCATCCATCCAGTACTTTATAGAAGCGATATCCGTATCACCTGCAACGTAGGTCATTTCTGCATATGCCTTCAGTGCCACGCTGTCGCTATATACCTTTGCCTTGAGTGTTGTGGGAGCAACGTCTGCGCCATTTGTCATAGCCGTGCCGGGAACGAGAGTGAACTTCATATCTGCGCCTGTTTTTGTCATATCAGCCACACCGTCGATCTGAGCTGTAAGACCTGAGAAATAGTTTCTTTCGAGTGTTTCGTAGCCTGCGGACTTGTTCATAGAGAGGAGGAGGAATATACCGCCACCGATAAGAATAGCCGCCGCAACGATAACAAGAACTATAATAAGAGTCTTGTTTGACTTCTGCTTTGCAGGTAATACTGCAAAGTCACCTGCATCGTATGTGTTCTGATCGTTCTGCTGTGCAAACCAGCTGTTGTCCTGTACGGGCTGCTGGGACTGAACGGGCTGTTCGGGCTGAACGTTCTGTACTGTCTGATTTGTCTGGTCTGCGGCTGTATTTAAATCGTCAAGAGCCTGCTGCCAGTTTGCATTCTGGTTGTTGTTTTCCATTTTGCATCTGTCCTTTCATATATTCAGTTGCTTAAGGTCAGGTCTATTTCCTGCCCTTTGAGAATAATAAAAATCCTCGAACAATATTGTACCATATTATAAATAGCGATTCAATAGAGTAAATCGTATTTATGTTAAATTTTCACAAAATTTCTCTTATTATATCATAAAAGCCAAATTAGAATCTACTTTTTTGTGCTAAATTACGAAATTGACGAAACGTTTATTGATAAAAAAGAGGGACTATAGTATAATTATAATAACGATTTTTAACCGACAAACGAAAGGACAGGTATTATGAAGGTAATAGCAATCAACGGAAGCCCCAGAGCAAAGGGCAACACCTACACTTCCCTTGCCACGGTATGCGAGGAGCTTAATAAAAACGGAATTGAAACGGAGATAATACAGATCGGAAATATGAATCTTACCGGCTGTAAGGCTTGCGGCTACTGCGGTAAGAACGGTGGAAAATGTGTATTTAACGACGGACTGAATGAAATAGCCGAAAAGGTAAAAGCGGCGGATGGTCTTATTGTGGGCGCACCCGTTTATTATGCAGGCATCAACGGTACTGTAAAAAGCTTTTTAGACAGACTTTTCTTTACCTCCTCCGCATCTATGCGCTTTAAGGCAGCGGCATCTCTCGTAGCTCTCAGAAGAAGCGGCGGCGTAGCGGCTTTAGAGGAGATAAACAGATACTTCCTCTTCTCTGAAATGATAATCACTCCCACAAGATACTGGAGCGTTATTCACGGTGGTGCACCCGGTGAAGCGGCTAAGGACGAAGAGGGTATGCAGATAGCAAGAAATATCGGAAGCAATATGGCGTATATCCTGAAAATGAAGGAAGCGGCTGAGGGTGTCGAGAAGCCTGTGCTTGAAGATAAGATAAAGATGGGATTTATAAGATAAGCAATACCCTGATTACTGTAAAAGGTAATCAGGGTACAATTTGTTAAAAGAAGCTTATATTCTATTTTATATCCATTGGTGTTTTATATTTTTTTCGACCAGATTACATTCTGAGAAGCATCAACAACAGAAAGAGTAGATGAATTGCCGGACAGAGATAACGCAATGTAATCATCTTCAGAGGGATCAAATACCTTGATTTCTTCTTTTATATTTTTTTCCTTATCAATACAGATCAGTTTGCCGTCCGAACAAAGTATATATACATTGATTCCGTCTGATATACCATCGAATATATATGCTTCTTGAGATGATTTTATCAACCTTGAGGTTTTCAAATCATATATCTCAAAGCAATTTGGTAGTCCGGCTTGATTAACGCCGTAATTTATAAAACATAAAGATTCATTATCCGAAACGGAAAAACACCTCGCATCTGCCCATACTACCATTGCAAGTCCGTCATATCTGCCATATAATTCAAAATTCTTTATAAGTCTGTCATACTGTTTTTTGTCATTGAAGTCACTGCTTTCGGATAATTCCCGAATCATATCATCGGTGTAAGCGTCCGCAGGGAGAAGCTCATTCAGACGTTGCGGCACCTTTGAAAACTGTTCTGCATAATCCGGGTTTTCTTTAAGATCGCTTCCTTTACTCCATTCTCTGGAAGAACAACCGCAGGTAAATACCAAAAGGGTTATTATAAAGATTATAAATATATTTTTACGCATAAATTATATAATTGTCCTCCACACATTCCAGAATTTCCGCAGCGGCAACATTATAACGTCTGCCCTATCATTCAGATTGGGATAAGAAAAATAGCTATAAATCCACGTGTACGCTTCATCAACATCAAAACTTTCTGACGGTGTACAAATGCCTGAGGTAGCGGTCGCCGGAACAGATATTCCCATAGCAATAGCAACGGCTGTAACGCATAATACTAACCTCTTTAAAATTTTTCTTGTCGTTTTCTGATCTCCAGTTTTATTACATTTGTTTACAGAAAATTTCTGTAATTTTATTCTAATACAGTACCTGCCGTTTGTCAAGTAATTTCCATTGTTTTTTACATAGTTTCCAGATAAAATTATCAACATAATACGTTCATCTAAATTTCCATAAAAAAACACAATTTTTTGCACTTTATCTATTGAAATTAAATCGTTTAAATGGTACAATATAATTAGTTATGAATTTAACGAAGGAGGGACACAAAGTGCAGTATTTAAAGGATATATGGGAAAATCTCATAAGTGTATGGCGCACTATGGGAATAATTGACTATATAGATATTCTTTTACTGGCGTGGCTTATATATAAGGGCATAAAGATTGTCAAGGAAACGAGAGCGGTACAGCTTGTAAAGGGTATCGTTGTTATCGTTCTGCTGTTCTTTGTGGCGACTCAGCTCCAGCTCAAGGCTATGGGCGTTATTATGGAGACCTTTATAAACGTTGGTATCGTTGCTATCCTTATCGTGTTCCAGCCTGAATTACGCCGTATCTTAGAGCGTGTGGGCAGAGCGAAGGTAAAGGGTATTGTGGGCTTTGACGCAAAGAACGATTCCACCAATGCGGACGTTATAAACTGTATTGAAGCTGTATGCTCAGGCTGTGAACAGCTTTCCCAGACGGCAACGGGTGCGCTTATCGTTTTTGAAAGAGATACAAAGCTTGGCGAACAGATCGATACGGGTACTATCTTAGACGCTGTTCCCAGTACGGAAATGATAGGAAATATATTCTTCCCCAACACTCCCCTGCACGACGGTGCGGTGATAATCCGTAACAGCAAGCTATATGCGGCAGGCTGTTTTCTGCCGAAGCCTCAGAAGGAGGAGCTTATATCCAAGGCTCTCGGTTCCCGCCACAGAGCGGCTATCGGTATGAGTGAGGTCTCCGACTCGGTGGTAATTATCGTTTCTGAAGAGACGGGAACGATATCAGTTGCGGAAAACGGAAGTCTTACACGTTTTTATACAAAGGATACTCTGCGCAAGCTTCTTACTGAAAGGCTTATTCCTGAAAAGCCCGAAGGAAAGAAACGCAGAAGCAAGAAATCAAAGCAGACCGCTCCTGCGGAAAATGATAAGGGGGCGACACAGTAATGGGTAAATTCTTAAAGAAAACTCTCAACACCTTTATCAAGGAGCTTAAAAACATCATAATTGCATTGCTGGTGGCTATTGTTGCCTGGTTTGCAATATCGATGCAGATATTCCCCGATATTTCTTCTCACGTAAGCGATATAAGGGTAACCGCCACACCTACCGAATATATGACCGAGAACGATCTCAGCATAGCGGAAGGCTATGAGGGTGTTGTTTCAGCGAGAATCAGCGGTAAAAGATACGATATAGGTAATCTCAGCGCAGAGGATTTTGTTGCTACTCTTGATTTATCGGGAGTTACGGGCGTTGGCGAATATAACGTAGGGGTAATAATCACCCCTAAAAGCAACGTGAACTGCAAGGTCATAAGCGATGGGGCTACGGTAAAGATAAAGGTAGAGAAGATTATCTCCAAAACCTTCAGCATAACGGACGGCAGTATGATAGTTACCGCTGATAAGGTTACGGCGGCGGAAAATATGAAGATAGACAGCATTTCCGTAAATCCTGCGACTATCACTCTTACGGGTGACGCCGCAAATATAGAGGCTGTCCGCAAGGTAGAAATACGCTCCGAATTATCGGGAGAAACCAACCAGTCGGTAAGCTCAAAGGGTAAAGTCGTACTGCTTGGTGACAATGACAAAGAGATAAATAACCCTGATATAAAGGCTGACAACAACAATTTCACGGTGGACGTGACCTTATTCAAGCAGAAGACCTTACCTCTTACGGTACAGTTTACAAACGTACCTGCAAACTTTGATTTAAGCAGTCTTAAATACAGCATCTATCCTGAAACTCTTACAATTTCATCACCTGACGATTCTCTTGACGCACAGGAAAAGTTCGAGGTAGGAATAATTGATTTAAGCCAGCTTACAACAAAGTATCTGCAGAAGGTTTCTCTGCCGATAACCCTGCCTGACGGTTACAAGAACGTCAGCGGAAACAATTTCGCAATGATAACCTTCGAAAATGCGGATGAATACACCTTCCTCAACTTCACGGTACAGAAGGAGAATATCAGAATTGCAAACGCTCCCGAAGGATATGATATTGAAATTCTGACAAATGAGATAACGGTAAACGTAACAGGTCCCGAAGAAAAGATTTCTGAGCTTGCCTCAAAGGATATTTACGCTACCATCGATCTTATGGGTACTACGCTTACAGAAGGTCTGAAGGACGTCACTCCCGAATTTACCCTTCGTGGCTCTAACGTAAAGTGCTGGGTAACGGGAGAATACAAGGTGACCCTGGAGGCTACGGCAAAAGAGGAAACCGACTGATAGCATATAGAAAGAACAAAAGGAAGCAACAATGAAGGAAAGTATAATTTTAAAGGCGGCATCCGAATCTCTTCCTGTGGTGGGAGAGAGTACGAATGTAAACGTCAAGGATTTTATAGGCACCGTATGGAATAATTTCGTTGCCGCTATTCCGTCAATTATAATGGCGATTATTCTGCTGATAGCAGGTATTCTGTTATCAAGACTGATACTGCGGATTATGAGAAAAGGAATGGAGAAAAGCTACGTTGATAAAACCGTATCCCGCTTTTCCTATTCTCTTACGAAAATAATTCTTTACATTATAGTGGCTACAATAGTGCTGGCGGTACTTGGAATACCGATGTCATCGATAATTGCGGTTATCGGTACGGCGGGTGTAACTATAGGTCTTGCACTGAAGGACAGCTTATCCAATATTGCAGGTGGCTTTACGATCCTTATAACAAAGCCCTTTGCTGTGGGAGACTACATTCTGACCGAGGGTGCCGAGGGTACTGTAGAGCTTATCAGCATATGGTATACAAAGCTTCTGACCAACGATAACAAGACGGTATTCATACCAAACGGTCAGATCATCTCCTCGAAGATAACAAACTACACCATGCAGAAGACAAGACGTGTGGATATAACCTTCCAGATTTCCTACGACAATGATTTCAGAGTAGCGGAAGAGCTTATCCGTGAGGTTATCACAAAGCACGAAAAGGTACTTAAAGACAAGGAGCATACCGTAAGGCTTTTCTCCCAGTCTGAAAGCTCTCTTGACATCGTGTGCAAGGTATGGGTAGCAAGAGACGATTACTGGGACGTATATTATGATATTATAGCTCAGGTCAAGGATTCCTTTGACGAAAACGGCATAGAGATTCCCTACAGACAGCTTGACGTTCATATGAGATAAAAATAAGACTGTAAGTTCTAAGAAAGCTTACAGTCTTTTATTTTTAGTTATATCCATTTATGCGGATAAGCCTTATATCGGTATAGCCGTAGGCGGTGAGAGGGTAATCTATATGGTCGGTGGTGTTGCTGTTTACCAGTATTTCCACAACGTTGCCATCCGTATCGTAGATCACCTTTGATACTATAACGCTGTGTCTTGCCCAGTCATCCACCACGTACTGCATTACGTCACCGGGACGGGCGGTATAAATATACCTTGTTGCCTTTGCCGAAAGTCCTGAGCCTGTATTCGTGGTGCAATAGACGTAAAACGCCTCTGTGCCTGCCCAGGAGGGTACTCTGCCCCAGGCGGTCTCATGATGATTTGAATGATCGGAATACCATTTCCATTGCTTTTCATAGTCGCCCTTCAGATCCATAGGGATACCACCTGCATAAAGGCACTGGGAAACGTAATTCTGACAATTTCCACCGTAAATCGAATAGTCGGAATAATCGGGATTACGAATTATTCCGGTCTTATCAACCCATTTATAGGAGTAGGCTACCGCCTTTTTTGCATCGTATTCATATTTTGTAGCGGGAACGTTATTGTACTGGTCGGGATTTTTGTTTATCTGCTCCAGTATCTTTTTTTGCAGGGTTATATTCTTATCCGCCAGATATTTTTGCTTATGAAGTAAAGATAGCATTGTAGAATTACTTTTCAGATATGAAGGAATCTCCATATCCTTCAGATAGTTATTTTCATAGTCATAGCCCAAATACTCCATAACCTTCTCTTCAAAAAGAAGATTGACGTCGGTATCCTCGGCATACTGGATAAATCTGTACCTTCCGTCTGCACATTTCTTTACAAGCACCTCAGCCTCCATATAAGCGGAATAGGAGGTTGTACCCGTGCAAGCAAAATCCACGCCTTCGTTTATCATATAGGTGAGTCTGTAGCCGCCTGAAAATTTCTCCGCTTCGTTTACGGTTATACGGAAGAACGCCTTGTTATAGGAAAGATCGGCGGTGCGGTTACTTCTTACGTATATCAGAAATTCGATAATGGTATCGTTGAAGATAGAATAGAATTTTCCTCTTGTATCCGTAGTATCAAAATACTGGGAGGTAGAAATAAACTTTAGTGCGCCAAGCGATGCATATCTGTCGGTATGATAATCAAGTATCAGCTTTTTTACTTCGTCAGGGATATCCGTTTCAGTCTTATTGTCAAAGGAGGAGGATATATCAATTTCGGGAAGTTCCGTCTTTGCCTTGGGAGTTATTTTGGTAAGCGAATTTCCCTGGAATGCATTATTTACAGCTTCTTCATATTCGGGAGTATTTTTATGAAGGGGTAATTCCTCGGAATCGGGTATTTCAAGCGGTGGCGGTACGGTAGTTTCAAGAGGGGCAGGAATAAGCCCGCTTGTTATATCTGTTTCGGAAATTCCGCTTTCCTTTTCCTCTACCTTTATCACCTGAAAATCACAGCCTGCAAGCAGAACGAGGGCTATAGCGGACAGTCCCGCTATAACCCTTCTTATATTTCTTTTTACTTCGGGCAGATTCATACGTTTCTCCATCTATTCTTGTCATCTAACTTTTATTATTATAACATAACAAAAAAGTTTTGTAAACCGAGATTTAATGTTTAAAATCTGAAATTATTGTGATAAGCTTCAGTACGTCGGCTTTGGAATTGAATACCGACGGAGCAAAGCGGAGCGCTCCGCCCGTGCCCGTTGTGAGCTTTCTGTGGGCAAGAAAATTACAATGAAAGCCTGCTCTTAAATAAATTCCTCTGTCGGACAGATACTGCGCTACCCGGGAGGAATCCTCGCCCTTCAGATTAAAGGCTACGACGGGAAGGTAGGATATTCCCTTACTGCGGTATATTATTACGTTTTCTTTGTCCGACATTTTGCTTATAAACAGATTGCATAGTGCGTTTTCGTGACTTCGTATATTGTCCATTCCCTTGCTATTTACAAAGTCGATACCTTTGGAAAGTGCTATAACGCCTGAAGTATTTATAGTTCCGCTTTCCAGCATATCGGGTAAAAACGAAGGCTGATTGATATCAAGGCTCTGACTTCCCGTACCGCCTTCTATTAAAGAAGAGAGAGGATATTTTCCGTCGGTACAGAGTATTCCCGTACCCATCGGGCCGTAAAGTCCCTTATGTCCCGGGGCGCATATTATACTGATTCCATCCTTTAAGGTGAGAGAAAGTATTCCCGACGCCTGCGCCATATCCACAATAAGACAGATACCGTGCTTTTTTGCAAGCTCCGCTACCCTTTTTACGGGAGTTATCCTGCCGTCGACGTTACAGCCTGCGGTCATAACGATAACCCTTGTATTGCTCTTTATAAGGGAGGATATATTGCTTAAAAGCTCCCCGTCGCTGTCTCCTGATCTTGCTATACTGTATATTATTCTGTGCTGCTGTCTCAGTCTTTCTAAAGGACGGATCACCGAATTATGCTCAAGGTCGGTGGTTATAACGTGACAGAAGCCTGTTTTTTCAGTTACTCCCTTGATTGCGAAATTGAGCGCCTCCGTGCAGTTTAAGGTAAAGACTGTATTTTCCGTTTCTGCTCCGAAAAAAGCGGCGCATTTTTCTCTTGTTTCATATACCTTCATAGAGGTTAAGGCGGATAATCTGTGCCCTGCCCTGCCCGGATTTGCTCCGTAATCCAGCAGAGCCCGTTCTGTTTCTCTGACAACCGTCATAGGTTTAGGATAGGTGGTTGCCGCATTATCAAAATATATCATCTATTATCACCCGTCCTTATTATTTTTACACATTCTATTCCGTGAAGCGACAGCATTCTGCAGAGTCTGTCGGCGTCGTAATCAGTTTCAAGACCAAAATGACAGCCGTTTTTATCTGTTCTTTTAGTATATACCGCATTTATTTTCATACTCCTTGCAACGTGGCGTGCCTTCATTGCCTGAGTAGAGGATTTCATAATTATAAAGTTTTTCATTGTACGCTCCTTTCTTATAATAAAAACGTTCTTTTATCAGTAGTATATGCTTACCTGATTATGAAAGTGAAAGAAAAAAGCTTAAAACGGATACAAGCTGTCTATAATAAATTTGTCGCCAAAAACAGTATGATATTTTCTGACAGTAAATATAGCATATTTTTCTGTTTTGCTTGACTTTTCTTATATTTTGGGGTACAATATACTATGTATCTTTATGTACTTATTGCGCAGGCTTAACAAAAAAGTCTGTCTGCTATATATAGACAATAAAACAACAAAAGGCAGTAGAAAAACGGGATTTGTGTATTTTGATTTTATTACAGCATTGAAAGAATTCCGCTATATGAAGGACTACATAATACTACTGCAAAAACAGAAAGGAAGGTTTTATGGGAATACTGGATTCAAAGAATCTACAGCCCACACCCGAACAGACAAAGGGTAAAGCTAATACAAAACAGAACGCAAAGGCAAAGGCAAACGGCAAGATAGGTAAGCTTGGCAGACAGTTCAAGCTGAGCGGAAAGAAAAAGCCTGTCGCTCCCACACCTGCTACGGAAAAAAATCAGAAGGCGCAGAAGGCACAGAATTCACCTGTGCTGAGAAACAACAATGCGAAAAAGCCTGCCGTACAGAACACACAGCCTGTAAAGAGAACACCCGTGCGCATTACTGCGCTTGGCGGTATAAATGAAATCGGCAAGAACTTATACGTATACGAATGCTCAAACGATATGTTCATCATCGACTGCGGTCTCGCATTCCCTGATGAGGATATGCTGGGCGTTGACCTTGTTATACCCGATTTCACCTACCTTGAAAAGAACAGAGAGAAGTTCCGTGGAATCGTGCTGACACACGGTCACGAGGATCATATAGGTGCGCTTCCCTATCTTCTGAAAAAGGTAAACGTACCCGTTTACGGTACGAGACTTACTTTAGGACTTGTAGAAGGAAAGCTAAGAGAACACGGTATGCTTGCAGAATGCAAGCTGAACGTTGTAACACCCAGACAGAACGTAAAGATGGGTTGTATGAGTGTTGAATTCATCAGGGTAAATCATTCTATCCCCGACGCCTGCGCTATGGCTATCCACACTCCTGCGGGTATAATCGTTCATACCGGTGACTTCAAGGTTGACTACACTCCCATTGAGGGTGGAGTTATAGATCTGGCACGCTTCGGTGAGCTTGGAAACAAGGGCGTACTTGCGCTTTTATCCGAAAGCACCAATGCGGAGCGTCCCGGTTATACAGCGACAGAGCGCAAGGTTGGTGAAAGCTTCCGCAGTCTTTTTGCCAGCGGTGAGGGTAAGAGAATCATTGTTGCTACCTTCTCCAGCAACATCCACAGAATACAGCAGATTATAAACAGCGCAAAGCTGTGGGATAGAAAGGTTGCCGTATCCGGCAGAAGTATGCTGAACGTTATGAATACCGCAAAGGAACTGAATTATATCAAGATTCCCGACGGTATGCTTATTGATATAGACGCTGTAAACAGCTATCCTCCCGAAAAGGTGGTAATCATCACCACAGGCAGTCAGGGAGAGCCTTTATCTGCTCTTTCCCGTATGTCGTCGGGAGATCACAGACAGGTATCGATCACACCAAACGACCTTATAATAATTTCTGCTACTCCTATCCCCGGCAACGAAAAATTTGTCGGCAAGCTTGTAAACGAGCTTATGAAGCAGGGTGCAGAGGTGGTGTATGAAGCTATGTACGAGGTACACGTTTCAGGTCACGCTTGCCAGGATGAGCTTAAAATGATGCTGGCACTTACAAAGCCTAAATTCTTTATTCCGATACACGGCGAATTCAAGCATCTTATGAAGCACAAGTCACTTGCATTGCAGATGGGAATTCCCGAAGAAAATATATTCCTGCTGAATCTCGGTCAGGTGGTAACTACCGACAGTACCCAGATGAAGATCACCGAGCAGGTGCAGGCAGGTCAGGTACTGGTTGACGGACTCGGCGTCGGTGACGTAGGCTCTGTGGTACTCCGTGACAGAAAGCATCTTGCGGAGGACGGACTTATTATGGTCGTAGCTACTATGAACCGTGAAACGGGTGCGGTAGTAGCAGGTCTTGACGTAATAACAAGAGGCTTTGTATACGTCAAGGAATCTGAAGAGCTTATTGACAACGCAAAGCAGGTGGCAGTAAAGAGCTTCAAGAAGTGCGCTGACAGAAACATCCGTGAATGGGGTAATATAAAATCAACCGTCAGGGACGATCTCAGCGATTATATCTACCAGAAGACCAAGAGAAGCCCGATGATACTCCCTGTGATTATGGAAATTTAAGATGACGGAAGGAGGCGACAGCCTTGAAAAACTTCTACCGTGACGGCGGTCTTGTAATATCAGTTACAGCGCTTATAATTTCACTTGCGGCATTGCTCGTTTATATATACACCTGCAGTGTAAAGATATTCTGGCTGTCGGCGCCCTTTATCGTGCTTATCGGTGGCTTTGCCATAGGCAAGCTGATTCAGGTAACGAGAAAGACCTTTCAGTATTATGCAAGAGTCGAAGAAGAGCTGGACGCAAAGAAGAATATGAGCATCCAGAACTTCCCTATGTCGGCTGTTGTTGTGGATACCAAGGAGAAGATCGTCTGGTGCAACGAGCAGTTTGCAAGGGAATTTGAAGGAAGCTGTGAATACGGAAGTCCTTTAAGCGATATAACGGACTACAGCGTTGAGGACTTTTTCAAGAAGGACGGCATCACGATAAGCTATAACTCGAACATCTACAGCGTACACACAAAGAAGATAGATGAGGATGAAAAGGGAGAGCTTGCCTTATTATTCTTTAAGAATATTACGGAATTCAAGACTCTGCAGACAGAAAAGAAGCTGTCACATCCCGTTGTCGTTCTTATAATGATAGACGGCTATGAGGAAATCATAAGCGGTGCGCTGGAGAGCGAAAAGGCAAACGTTTCGGTACAGATAGACAAGCTTTTAGAGGATTTTGTATCCCAGACTTCGGGAATACTGAGAAAGAATTCCTCCAACAGATTTATTGCGATACTTGAAGAAAGGCACATTGCAAAGCTGATTGAAAGTAAATTCGAGATACTTGACAAGGCGAGAGAAATAGTTGTCGATGACAGACTTAACGTCTCCTTATCCATAGGTATCGGCAGAACGGGTAAAACCCTTAAAGAAAGCGAACAATTAGCTCAACAGGCGCTTGAAATGGCGCTGGGACGTGGCGGTGATCAGGCGGCTATAAAGATGGAAAACGGCTTTGAATTCTACGGAGGCGTTTCCAAGGGTGTCGAAAGACACACGCAGGTTAAAACAAGAATCATTGCAAACTCACTGCTTGATCTTGTTTCCGGATCGGACAAGGTGTACATAATGGGACACAAGTACAGCGATCTTGACAGCGTCGGTTCTTCTGTAGGTCTCACGTGTGCAATCAGAAACCTGGGAAAGCCCGCCTTTGCGGTATGCGATACCGAGACCTCCCTTGCCAGAAATCTCATAGATATGCTCGGTGAAGCGGAAAACGAAGAACCGGTATTTATGGCTCCTGACAAGGCTACCGAAGAAATAACCTCCGAGTCGCTTCTCATAATCTGTGATACCCACACTACACAGCTGATTGAAAGTGAGGAGCTTTACAATGCGGCGGAAAAGGTGGTAGTAATCGACCATCACAGAAAGGTAGTAAACCATATAGATAACGCTCTCATATTCCATCACGAGCCTTATGCTTCTTCCGCATCCGAAATGGTAACAGAGCTTATTCAGTATTTCGGTGACGCAGGAAAATTAAGAGCTGTTCAGGCGGAATGTCTGCTGGCGGGTATTACTCTTGATACCAAGAATTTCGTTATGAAAACAGGCGCACGTACCTTTGAGGCGGCGGCGTATTTAAGAAAGCTCGGCGCTGATACCGTTACCGTAAAGAAGCTTTTTGCAAGCACGGTTGATAACTACAAGAGAAAGACGCAGATAGTGGCAGATGCGGAGGTATACCGCAAATGTGCAATTGCTCCCTGCGATTTCTATGCGGAGGATATGAGAATCACGGCACCACAGGCGGCGGACGATCTACTGACTATTAACAACGTAGACGCATCCTTTGTACTTTACAAGACTATGAATAATGAAATCTCCGTAAGTGCAAGAAGTATGGGTGCATTCAACGTTCAGCTTATTATGGAGGCTCTGGGTGGCGGCGGTCATCAGACTATGGCGGGCGCACAGCTCAAAATGAGCAACATAAAGCAGGCTGAAGAACAGCTGAGAGCTGCTATTGATGATTATTACACGAATATAATGAAGGTTAATTCAAACGAAAATACAGCAAAATAAGAAAGGAAGATTTATTATGAAGATTATTTTATTACAGGATGTTGCAGGTACAGGCAAGAAGGGTGAAATCAAGGAAGTAAAGGACAGCTACGCAAGAAACTGCCTTATAAAGAAAAAGCTTGCTGTTGAAGCTACCAACGAAAACTTAAATCACCTTGAAGGACAGAAGGCTTCTGCACAGCACAAGCTGGACGTAGAAGCGGCTAACGCTCAGAAGATAAAGGACGCCATTGACGGCAAGACGCTGAAATTCACCGCTAAGGCAGGTCAGGGTGGCAAGCTCTTTGGTTCCGTAACCGGCAAGGATATAAGCGCCCTTATCAAGAAGGAATTCGGCTTTGACGTGGATAAGAGAAAGATAAGCACAAGAACGGATATAAAGTCCTTCGGTACCTTTGAGGCAGAAGCAAAGCTCTTTACGGGTATCGTTGCTAAATTCAACGTCAACGTAGTTGAAGAATAAGCATTCCTGAAATTCTGAGAAAGGAGTAACCCGGATTGGCAGAAACAGATTTTTCCGGGGCAAACAAGCCCTACAATCTTGACGCAGAGCAATCGGTGCTCGGTGCAATACTGCTCGACAGCCAGAACAATATGCCTAAGGCGTCTGCAAAGCTTCACCCTGAGCATTTCTATATAAAAATACATAGTGCCATATACACGATAATGTCACAGATGTTCGCCGCCAGCGACACCATAGATATCGTTACTGTGCTTGAGGCGTGCAACAAAAGCTCTGTATTTGACAGTAGTGATGAAGCAAAGGTGTATCTTACAAAGCTGATGGAATTCGTTCCGAGTATTTCGAGCATTGACAGATACATTGAGATAATAGAAGAAAAATATACAAGACGTCAGCTTATAGCCGTAGCGGAAGAAATTCTGCAGAACTCCTCCGACAGCGGCGCTCCCACGCCTAATCTTTTAGAGCTTGCTGAACGCAGAGTATATGAGATAAGAAACGAAAATCAGGTAAGAGGTCTTGTAAAGTTAGGCGGCGTTATCGTTGACATATTAAACGACTTATCCGCTCTGGCATCCGATCCTGAAAGACAGAATGGTAAGGGGCTGAAATCGGGCTTCCCTACCCTTGACAAGTATATTTACGGTCTGAACAAATCCGACCTTATCATCATTGCCGCACGTCCCGGTATGGGTAAAACCTCCTTTGCGATGAATATTGCGGCAAACACGGCTAAATACCATCCTGAAAAGGCGGTATGTACCTTCTCTCTCGAAATGTCGAAGGAGCAGCTGGCTACAAGAATGCTGTCCAGCGAAGGCAGACTGCCGAGTGAAGTAATGAAGACCGGCAGACTTACACCGGCACAGTGGAAGAGCCTTGCGGATACAGCGACTATACTTTCAGGCTTCAATATGTATATAGACGATACCTCTGCCTGCACTATAAACGAGATAAAGGCAAAGCTACGCCGTATAGATAATTTAGGTCTTGTGGTAATCGACTACCTTCAGCTTATGTCATCAGGCAGAAGGGATCTGAACAGAGTAAACGAGGTTTCTGAAATCACAAGAAATCTTAAAATTATGGCTAAGGAGCTTAACGTTCCCGTTATCTGTCTGTCACAGCTTGCCCGTTCAGCCGAAAAGAAGGAGGACAAGACTCCTATGCTTTCCGACCTTCGTGACTCGGGTTCTATCGAGCAGG
Source organism: Ruminiclostridium sp. (assembly GCA_017465545.1). Classification (GTDB taxonomy): domain Bacteria; phylum Bacillota; class Clostridia; order Oscillospirales; family Ruminococcaceae; genus Ruminiclostridium_E. Next base: position 16,815 of record JAFTVY010000018.1, on the reverse strand, counting down.
ACGCAGATATTGTATTATTCCTGTACAGAGACGGCTACTATGACAAGGATAAGGAAGATCAGAGAGCCTGCAAATGCATCATAGCAAAGAACCGTCATGGCGAAACCCGTGATATAGATATGATGTGGGACGGACAATATACAAGATTTACCGACGTGGAGTACGTTCATAAAGATGAAGGATAAGGTAAGAAATACTATTCTTGAGTTTGATATGATACCGCAGAAGCCCTGCAAGGTAACTGTTGCTTTAAGCGGTGGTGCGGATAGCGTTGCTCTTCTCTACTCGCTTTATTTACTGAAGGACGAGCTGGGGCTTTCCCTTTCCGCCTGCCACGTAAATCACAATCTGCGGGGTGAAGAAAGCGACGGGGATGAGCTTTTTGTAAGACGGCTTTGCCGTATGCTGGATATTCCCCTTTACGTAAGGAATATCAGGGTATCAGACTACGCAGGAAAGCACGAAAGCATTGAGCTGGTTGCCAGAAGGATAAGGTACGATTTCTTTTCCGAGCTTGGTACTGACAGACTCATAGCTACCGCCCATACGGCATCAGACAACTGCGAGACGGTACTGATAAATCTTATACGTGGTACTGCTCTTTCGGGACTGTGCGGAATTCCTCCTAAAAGGGATAACGTCATAAGACCGCTCATAGACTGTACAAGAGAGGAAATCGAAGGCTTCTGCAGGAAATATTCTCTCGGATACGTAACCGACAGCACTAATCTTTCGGACGACTACACAAGAAACAAGTTAAGACTGAACGTAATCCCCGTGCTTAAAAAAATCAATCCGTCGCTGATGGCGTCGGTCGGCAGGATGAGTCATTCGGTTGCACTGGATGATAAATATCTTGACAAAATCGCCTGCGAGGAAAAGAAAAAAGCTGAAAAAGACGGCAAATACAGCGTTCTGGCGTTGTGCGATCTTGACGAATGCATATTAAGACGTGTCGTTTCGATGATACTGGATGAAAACGGTATTCAGACAAATGCACTCAATATAACAAAAACTGTACAAATAATAAGAGACGGAAAGGGCAAAATAAATCCGTGTCAGTTCAAATTTGTTCAGATAAGAAAAAAGCATCTGTTTGTAGTGACAGATGAAACGAAATTCCGTAAAATCTGACAGCAAATATGTAAAGTTAGTGAACAAAATCTGAAATTAGCTTTTTCTTTGTTGCAATTAAGAGAAATATATGATATACTAAACTGGACTAATCTGTAAAACAAAGAAATATTTTCTGTTTATTTATACTTAATTCATAAAAATAAAATATGATAGTGACAAGGGGGTAAAAATGCACAAGGATATAAAAGAAATCATCTTCTCCGAGGAACAGCTCATCAAGAGATCGAAGGAACTCGGTGAACAGATAACAAAGGATTTTTACGGCGAAGAGGTACTGCTGGTGGGTATTTTAAGAGGCTCTATCCTGTTCTTTGCTGACGTAATGAGAAACATAGACCTTGATTGCAGGATTGACTTTATAGGTGTAAAATCCTATGAAGGCACTGTATCAAAGGAGCCTGAAATCACAAAGGACTTATCTGAGGATATTGAGGGCAAGAACGTAATACTTGTTGAAGATATTCTTGATACAGGAAAAACCCTTGCCTATATCAAAAAGGAGCTTGCGAAGAGAAATCCCAAGAAGATCAGCATATGCACTCTGCTTGACAAGAAGATAGAGAAGTCAGAGGAGGTAAAGGCTCAGTACGTCGGATTTGAAGTGGATAACGTATTCGTAGTAGGCTACGGACTGGATTATTCACAGAAGTACAGAAACCTTCCTTACATAGGCGTTATCAAAGAAGAAGCCATTTAACTTCAGACGTGAAGAACAAATAAACATATAAACGAAAGGAAACAAATAAAACATGAATCACGGAAGCAACAAATTCAAGGGCGTATTCATATACATTGCAGTAATTCTGTTACTTGTGATAGGTATGGTTACAATGCTGAAGGTATCAACGCCCGGAGCAGTGCCCAAGAAATATTCAGACGTAATTGCACAGTTTGATAATTACAACGTCAGCGAATATACTCTTGATTTAGGCTCAGGCGCACTCACCTACAAGACAAAGGACGGAAAGATTGACAAATATACGGTTCCCAACGTAAATCTGTTCTTGCAGGATACGATAGAGTACAGAAAGAACTACAACGAGAAGAATCCAAGCGCACCTCTTATCGAGGACTTCTATCCTATTTCAGATAATTCCTTCTTACTCAGCTTCCTGCCCTATCTTTTAATGATAGCTCTGATGATAGGCTTTACCTTTGTTATTATGCGTCAGGCGGGCGGCGGCGGAAAGATGTCCCAGTTCTCCAAGGCTAATACAAAGAATCAGACGAACAACGGCAAGAAGGTAACCTTCAAGGACGTTGCGGGTGCAGACGAGGAAAAGCAGGAGCTTGAAGAAATCGTTGACTATATGAAGAATCCCAAGAAATATCAGACTCTTGGTGCAAGAATCCCTAAGGGCGTACTTCTGATAGGCCCTCCCGGTACAGGTAAGACCTTACTTGCAAAGGCGGTTGCAGGCGAAGCAAACGTTCCCTTCTTCTCTATATCAGGTTCTGACTTCGTTGAGATGTTTGTCGGCGTAGGTGCTTCCCGTGTAAGAGACCTTTTTGATCAGGCAAAGAAGAACACTCCTTCTATCATCTTTATAGACGAAATCGACGCTGTCGGCAGACAGAGAGGTACAGGTCTTGGTGGTGGTCACGATGAACGTGAGCAGACCTTAAACCAGCTTCTTGTTGAGATGGACGGCTTCGGCGATAATCAGGGTATTATCGTTATGGCGGCTACCAACAGACGTGACATCTTAGACCCTGCTCTGCTCCGTCCAGGCAGATTTGACCGTGAAATTATGGTAAACTACCCTGACGTAAAGGGCAGAGAGGAAATCCTGAAGGTGCATTCAAGAAACAAGCCTTTAGCTCCCGACGTAGATCTTAACGTAATAGCAAAGACAACACAGTACTTTACCGGTGCAGACCTTGAAAACCTTCTTAACGAAGCGGCTTTACTGGCGGCTCGTGACAACAGACATGCGATAACCGAAAACGATATTGAAGAAGCTACCTTAAAGGTAATTGCAGGTCCTGAAAAGAAATCACACATCGTTACAGACCGTGACAGAAGGATTACGGCATATCACGAAGCAGGTCACGCAGTTGCGGCATATTACCTGCCTGAATGTGAAAGAGTTCATCAGGTTACAACAATCCAGAGAGGTCAGGCGGCAGGTCTTACAGTATGCCGTCCCGACAATGACGATAACCACGTTACAAAGGGCAAGATGTACCAGAACATAGTTATGACTATGGGTGGTCGTGTTGCTGAAAGCATCAGCTTTGAGGACGTTTGCACAGGTGCAAGCGGCGATATTGAGCAGGCTACAAAGCGTGCAAGAGCGATGGTTACTCAGTACGGCTTCTCTGAAAAGCTCGGCCCCGTGCTTTACGGTGGTGACTCAAGCGAGGTATTCCTCGGCAGAGATTACGGTCACACAGCTCAGTACAGCGAGGATACCTTAAATCTTATCGACAGCGAAATCAAGAGAATCATTACAGAAGCCTATGACGAATGTAAGAAGATTCTTACTGAGCATCAGGATCAGCTTATCAAGGTTGCAGAATATCTTATCAAGCACGAAAAGATCGACGGTGACGACTTCTACAAGCTGATGGCAGGCGAGGAAATCGGTGCTGATAAGACAGAAGCTCCTGCTACAGAAATGGAAGAAAATACAGAATCTTCCGAAAATGGCGATAATAACGAATAAAATACACAAAAAAACTGCATAATACTGTAGTAATTTGTAGTGTTAAAGTATTTACAAATCGCAAAAAAAATGGTATAATATAAAGTGCTATATTGTAAGATATAGCACTTTAGTTTTTATTCAAGGCGGAAAAGAAGCATGGAATACTCAAAGGTTACTATAGTAACGGGGCATTATGGCTCAGGTAAAACCAATATATCCGTTAATATGGCTCTGGAGCTTGCAAAGAGAGGCGAAAAGGTAACGGTAGTGGATCTTGATATAGTAAATCCCTATTTCCGTACCGCAGACTTTGAAGAGCTTTTCAAAAGTCACGACGTGACGCTTACCGTACCGATGTACGCAAACTCAAACCTTGATATACCTGCGCTGAACTTTGACATCCGCAGTATTGCCGACAAGGAAGGCTATATCATAATTGACGTGGGCGGAGACGATGAGGGTGCAAAGGCGCTCGGCAGATATTTACCGGTATTTAAAAATCATGATACTACGATGCTTTACGTAATAAACTGCTACAGATACCTTACAAAGGAGCCCGACGAAGCGTTACAGCTTATGAAGGATATAGAATTTGCCTCAGGTCTTAAATGCGGAGGAATTATCAATAACTCCAATTTAGGAAACGAGACGGATGAAGACACAATGAAAAACTCTCTTGCTTACGCTAAGGCGGTAAGCGAAGCGGCAGGACTTCCTCTTGTGGCAAATTGCTGTAAAGCGGAATACTGTGAGGGCATAGAAAAAGCATATCCCGTTGAGGTATACGTAAAGAAGCTCTGGGAAGAGTTTGAAAATTAAAACAGAATTTAACCGAAAGGTTAATATAAATTAAAACACTATTTCCCGAAAAGGAAATTCAGATTACGAAAGGAAAGGTCAGAACAATGGCTAAAATGAAGGTTGACTTTGACCGCTGCAAGGGTTGTGGACTTTGTACCACATCATGTCCCAAGAAGATTGTGGAACTGCAGACGGAAAAACTGAACAAAAAGGGCTATTATACTGCAGTATGCATTGACGACGATGCCTGCATCGGTTGTGCATTATGTGCGGTTATGTGTCCCGACTGTGCAATCACAATAGGAGGTGACAACTAATGGCAGAAAAGAGCTTAATGAAAGGTAACGAAGCGTTAGCAGAGGCTGCCATCAGAGCAGGCTGTAAGTGCTTCTTCGGCTATCCTATCACTCCTCAGACAGAAATCTCTGCATATTTATCAAAGAGAATGCCCAAGGTTGGCGGTGTATTCTTACAGGCTGAAAGTGAAGTTGCGGCTATCAACATGGTTTATGGCTGTGCAGGTTCAGGTATCAGATGTATGACATCCTCCTCCTCTCCCGGAATCTCTCTTAAGACAGAGGGTATTTCCTACATAGCAGGTGCAGATCTCCCCTGCGTTATTATCAACGTACAGAGAGGCGGCCCCGGTCTTGGTGGTATTCAGCCTTCTCAGGCAGACTACTGGCAGGTTACTCACGCTTTAGGTCACGGTGACTTCCACGCTCTCGTATTTGCTCCCGCTTCCGTTCAGGAAATGGTTGACACAGTTACAAAGGCTTTTGATTTAGCTGACGAATACAGAATGCCTGCTGTTATCTTAGCAGACGGTCTGCTCGGTCAGATGATGGAACCCGTTGCTTTTGAAGACGTTGAAATCAAGATGTCCGACGCTTCAAACAAGCCCTGGGCGGCATCAGGTCACGGCGGTAAGAGAAAGCACACAATCATCAACTCTCTCTACTTAAAGCCCGACGAACTGGAAAACACAGTTCGTGAAAGATTCGCAAGATATGAAGACGTTAAGGCAAAGCACACAGAAGCAGTTTGCGACTACTGCGACGACGCTGAAACGGTTGTAATAGCTTACGGCTCTACAGCAAGACTTGCAAAGTCCGCTGTTGAAGCTGCAAGAAAGGAAGGCATCAAGGCTGGTATCGTAAGACCTGTAACACTCTGGCCCTTCCCCGTTAACGAAATCAACGAAGCATGCAAGAATGCAAAGAACGTTCTCGTTGTTGAAATGTCAATGGGACAGATGGTTGAGGACGTTAAGCTTGCACTTAACTGCTCAAAGCCTGTAGAATTCTACGGCAGAACAGGCGGTATCATCCCCAAGCCTGCTGAAATTCTCGCAAAGATCAAGGAAATGGGAGGTAAGAACTAATGCCTGAATTTAAAAGACCTCACGCTTTAGCGGACGTAACCACCCACTACTGCCCCGGCTGTACACACGGTATCGTACACAGACTCGTTGCAGAGGTTATTGACGAAATGGGTATCGAAGGCGAAACAATCGGTGTTTGCCCCGTTGGATGCTCCGTTATGGCTTATGATTATTTTGAATGTGATATGCTCGAAGCGGCTCACGGCCGTGCTCCTGCGGTAGCTACAGGTGTAAAGAGAGCTAACCCTGACAAGTTTGTATTTACATACCAGGGCGACGGCGACCTTGCGGCTATCGGTACTGCTGAAATCGTACACGCAGCTACAAGAGGTGAAAACATCACAGTTATCTTTATCAACAACACAACCTACGGTATGACAGGCGGTCAGATGGCGCCTACTACTCTTCCCGGTCAGGTTACACAGACAACTCCTTACGGCAGAGATACTTCCAACGAAGGCTTCCCTGTAAAGGTTTGCGAAATGCTCTCTCAGCTTGACGGTGTAGCTTTAGCAGAACGTGTAACTGTTATCGATCCTGCCAACGTAAGAAAAGCAAAGGCAGCTATCAGAAAGGGCTTTGAGTTCCAGAAGAACAAGCAGGGCTTCTCAATCATTGAGGTACTCTCAACTTGTCCTACAAACTGGGGTAAGACACCTGTTGAAGCTCTTGAAAGAGTAAAGACAGAGATGATTCCTTACTATCCTCTGGGCGTATATAAGGAGGGTGCTGTAAGATGACAAACAATATTTTACTTGCAGGCTTCGGTGGTCAGGGTATCTTATTTATCGGTAAGATGCTGGCTTACTTCGGTCTTATAGATGAAAAGGAAGTTTCCTGGCTTCCTTCCTACGGTCCTGAAATGCGTGGTGGTACTTGTAACTGTTCAGTAGTTGTAAGTGACGATCCTATCGGTTCTCCCCTCGTAGATGAGCCTGACCTTCTCATCGCTATGAATACTCCCAGCTACGACAAGTTCATTGATACTGTTGTAAAGGGCGGTAAGGTATTCATCGACAGCACACTTGTTGACGCAAAGTGCGACAGAACAGATATTGACTGCTACTACGTACCTGCAACAGGTCTTGCCGCAGAAAACAATATGAAGGGTATGGCTAACATTATCCTTTTAGGTAAGCTCTTAAAGGAAACCGGCATTGCTTCTATGGAAACTGTAGAAAAGGCAATGAACAAGGTTATTCCTCCCAAGAAGGCTCACCTCGTCGAGGTAAACTTAAAGGCTATAAAGCTCGGTATGGAGCAGTAAGAAGGTTGCGGCGTGTCGCCGCTCCCGATTCCCGCCTTTTATAAAAAATAGGTAATCCCGCAGTTGCAAAACTGCGGGATTATTTATATGCTTTTGTAAATTGAAATTTGACGGCGGGTTGCACCATCAAAAATGCGGTAATTTATGCGGGGCGTCGAGGACGTCGCCCCCTACATTTCCTTTATAAAATCTTGTGGAAATTCAAAATAATAAAAGGCTCGCAATCTCCGTATTACACGGGGCTTGGGGCGAAACCCCAAACAAGGTCGCAGGGGCGGTAGCCCCCGATTTTTCCCCCTTTCCTCAGGGGAAAGGGGGTTAGGGGGATTGGGGCTACAATAATCCTGAGCGGAGCGATAAACACCGATTTTTCATTTTCCTTTATTATATTTAACACCCGTGAGGAAACACAAAAACGGCACTCTGACGGTGATTTCCGAGCAGATGAAGGTTGCGATGAAGGATAACGACAACGTACCGATAAATAAAATCAGAGTGTTATTTCCGACGAGAAAATACAATAGATACTGAAATACCACTACCCAGATAAAATGCCAGATATAAAACGGGAATGAAAGCCTGCTCATATGCCCTGATACCTTACCGCTGAAATTAAGATACCTCTTTGCAAGTCCTATAAGGGCAATCACCATAAACCACTTGGATACAAAGCTTGCGATAGTATTAAGCACATTATAATCCTTATCCGACCAGATGAAAAGATATACGTTAAGGATAGTTGCTGTAAGTCCGATGGCAAGTAATATCCATCTGTTCTTTTCTGTTTTTTCTATTATTCCATCATCAGAAAAAACGTAATAACCCATCAGGAAGAAATACGTAAATTCGGCAAGACTCTTGCCGCCTATGGAAAGCAGGCTGTTCAGCAACGGAAGAGGCAGACCGAGAAGTATTACAAGCAGAAACGGAATAGGCTTTTCAATTTTTAAAGGGAGCTTTTTAAATAACGTTATTATTCCGAGGCTCACCACAGAAATAATAAAAAGATACAGTATAAACCAGAACTGTCCGAAGGAAAAACCGCCGTCTGCTCCTATAAGGTCTGTGAATTTTGTAAAGAACACCACATAATGCCGGATAAATCCACCGCTATAGGAATTATGGAACAGGTCCGCAATATAGGTCATAACGGGCATAAGGACAATTGTTCCGAACAAAAGTGGGATAACCAGTCTTTTAACTCTTTCGGCAAGGTATTCTCTGCCCGTTCTTTTTTTAAGCGCATACCTTGTGCCAATTCCTGCAAGCAGGAATAAAAGCGGCATAAAATATGGACTGAAAAAAACTATAATACTGCTGATAAGTCTGTTACCCTCGAAAAAGATATAATTCGGCTCATTCCAGGTATTCCACGCCTGAGCTATGTGATAAGGTATAAGTACAAGAAGTATCAACCATCTGAGGTTGTCAATATAATATTTTCTCATATTCTGTTTTCCGTATTATCTTTTATTTCTTTTTGACTTTACAAACATCCAGACACATACTCCGCAAGCGACTATACTGAAGGCGGATACAATCACCAATATAACTATTATCGGGGTATTATCCTCTGTATTGTCTGCTTCGGATTCTGTATCAGATGAAGCTGTGTTACTATCGGTATCATCGTGATATGAAAAAAGCTTATCATTTTTATTCTGAAGGCTATCAGGTATTATATCGGCTGTGAGCAAAGGGCAATTGCCAAAGGCATATTCGCCTATTTGTGTAACGGTATCGGGAATTTCAATCTCTGCAAGTGAAGTGCAACCGTAGAAGGCAGAACTGCCTATAGAAGTGATATCCGCATTAATCGTAATCTTTTCGATTCTTTCCATACCTGAAAAGGCGTTGTCTCCTATTGCTGTCACTTTATAGGTGTCAACCTCCGTAGGTATAACTATATTTAAATCATTCGCCTTATATCCCGTTATGGTGACTGTACCGTCTTCGTTTTTGTAGTAATCAAAAACGCTTGTTTCGTCCGCAAAGGCTACACTACACATAAGTGTAAAGGCAAAAACAAATATTGAAAAGAATAACGATAGTTTTTTCATTATATCACTCCTTACAGAAATTGATTATCATTTGTATATAATTATATCACAAGACGGATGAATGTCAAGAAAAGCTCCGACGTTTATCGGAGCTTCGCTTTATATTCACTTGTTTTCTAACATTTCAATCATTCTGAAGGCTACCTTATACACGTCGCCGCAACCGAAGGTTATGATAAGGTCGCCGCTTTCAGCATTATCAACCACGTACTGTGCTACCTCTTCAAAGGTCGGAAACCATACTGAGCCGTCTATTTTAGCGGCTAAATCGGTGGTATAGATATTATAGGTGTTCTTCTCTCTGCCACCCATTATTTCTGTCAGCACTACTTTATCAGCGATACTTAAAGCCGTTGCAAAATCATCTAAAAGGGTTGCCGTTCTTGAATAGGTGAAGGGCTGATGTACCGCCCATACTCTCTTGAAGCCCTTCATAGCCTTTGCGGTTTTAAGAAGTGCAGTAACCTCTGCAGGATGGTGAGCATAGTCGTCAACTATAGTAATACCATTTATCTCTGCCAGTCTTTCAAAGCGTCTGCCTGCACCCCAGAAGGTTTCAAGTCCCTTATTGATACTGTCAACCGAACAGCCTGTTATTATTGCCGCCGCTGATGCCGCAACAGCATTGAGAACGTTATGGCTACCGGGAACGTGAATTGAGATAGTACCAAGCTTTATTCCCTTTTCCATAAGATCAAAGTCAGTTCTGAAGTCAGACACCTGAGTTATATTCTGAGGATAGAAGCGATTTTTATCGCTGTAGCCGAAGGTTACAATTTCCTTATCAAAGGAGGATGCTTTTACTGCAAGCATAGTATTTTCATCGTCACCGTTTACTACAAGTGCCTTGCTTGTGTTATCGCAGAACTTTGTAAATGACGCTCTTAAATTATCCATATTTCCGAAGAAATCGAGATGGTCTGCATCTATATTAAGGATTATGGAAACGTCGGGATAGAGCTTTAAGAAGGTGTTGGAAAACTCACACGCCTCGCATACCATAGTCTCACTCTTACCTGCTCTGCCGCTGCCACCGATAGCTTTAAGCTTGCCACCGATAACGGTTGAAATATCCACGTTTTCTGCAAGATAGATATGTGTAAGCATTGAGGAAGTTGTAGTCTTTCCGTGAGTACCCGAAACGCATACGGCGTTTTTATACCAGCTTGTAACAAGTCCTAAAAGCTCGCTTCTTTCCACGCATACGGCATTGCTCTGCTTTGCGGCTATAAGCTCCGGGTTATCGCTCATAATAGCGGCGGTATAAACTATAAGGTCTGCGCCCTCGATATTCTCTGCCGCCTGCCCCATAAATACCTTGATACCCATATTGCGTACAGCCTTTAAGGTTTCGGTTTCGTTATTATCCGAGCCTGTAAGATAAAAGCCTTTGCTGTGCAGTATCTGTGCCAGCGGATACATACCGCTACCACCGATTCCTATAAAATGAACGTGTTTCTTTCCTGTGAGAAAGTCCTCCATATATTTCAGTCCTTTCGGGATATTTTGCTTTTTTATAAGATATATGTATAAACTCCGTCCTTATGCAGAAGATATATTCAACCACACTGAAAGGACGGTACGTTTATGACAGTAAGCGATGTCAGAATAAGAAGAACAGTACAGGACGGAAGGCTGAGAGCGGTAGTCTCCATCACTCTCGACAACTGCATTGCAGTACACGATATAAGGCTTGTGCAGGGCGATGACAGATTATTTGTGGCAATGCCCAGCCGCCGTGACGACGAAGGTCGTTATCGTGATATTATCCATCCTATAAATTCTGATATAAGAAACCAGATTGAGGACAGGATAATTGAAGCCTATCAATCCATTGAATCAGCATCTGACGTATAACTTTATTCTTTTCTGACGATGATTTATTCATCGTCATTATTTTTGTGACAGAAGCACCTTTACTTTAAGAATGGCAATCTGTGTCTTGGCGTCCTCTATCTCGTTATTCATAATCATTTCAACAGCTTTATCAAGGGGTATTTTTTCCACCTCCAGGAATTCATCCTCGTCAAGGCTCTGCTCGCCGCTTGTAAGTCCCTTTGCAAGGTACATATGAATGACCTCGCTACAATATGCGGGAGTAGGATAAAGGCAACCCAAGTAGCTGTAATTTTCCGTGGTACAGCCCGTTTCCTCTTTAAGCTCCCTGAGTCCGCAGGCATAGTGATCCTCGCCGTAATTAAGCTTACCTGCAGGAATCTCCAAAAGCACCTTGCCGTGGGGGTATCTGAACTGACGTACAAATAATATTTCGTTATTCTCGGTAAGAGGCACTACGCAAACGCCGCCGCTGTGCTTTACTACCTCTCTTTTTGCAAGAGAGCCGTCCTCAAGCTCGGCAGTATCCTCTGTGACCTCGATAATTCTGCCGTCAAATACCTGCTTTGAAGCTATCTGCTTTTCAAATAAATGCATATTAATCTACTTCCTTTCGCCTTTCTCTGTCAGCCTTCTTTGTAAGCATTCTCATATAAGCGTTGTGATTGTCAATCTTATCAAGCTGTTCCTCTTCGTAAAGGTGACAGTTTGCATCAGGCTTATATTTAAATACCTTTTTCAGTATGATATAGTAAGCTATCAGGAGTAATGCTGTTGCAATGGTAACGACTGCACCGATTTTAAGTCCGGGGGTTACGTAGTCGAACTTTATCTCACATTCGCCCTTTGGTACCTTTATACCCATTACGCCGCCGTTTACCTTTTCTATCTGTGCCGCTTCGCCGTTTATAGTCGCTGACCAGCCGCCCTCATAGGGAACGGTAAATACTACAAAGCGGTCAGTATCAAAGGAGGAGTGAGCAACAAAGCCGTTTGCAACGGGAGTGAAATCATCCACACATTCTGTTGAAAGCTGTTTTGCATCCTCTTCAAAATCCTCGTAGGACAGCTCGTTTGATTTATCCACGGGAAGATATTCCATCACGTTGTTGTATTCTCTTACCTGCTCGTCGTTTAGTACACAAGCCTTTAAGAGCGTATTGTCACGGTATGACTTTGAAAGAGCGTAATATTCCTTCTCGGTGATGAAATAATCATAGGAATAACCCATAGGAACAAACGCCTTGTTTTCATAGATCGTAAAGCCGTCCTGCTCGTCGATCTTTTCAAAGCTACGCATATTTTCAAGCAGTTTTTTGGTATCGGAATAACCCTCCTTATAGGTCTGTACTATAAGATACTTTGTGGAGTTGACAGAACGCATTGCGTAGTAGGTTCCGTCGGGATCGGTATTTACGCTACGGTCGAAGCCCATACCCTCATAGTAGCTGAAGGCACTGCCGGGTACTATACTGTGGAAGCTTCTGAAGCCGTACATATCCCAGAACATATTGGCATTATTGGTCATACCGAAGGTTTCTACTCTGTAGAAGCCGTCGTCGGGTAATTCGATATCGGCACTTACAATGCTGTTGTAGTCGCCTACCTTAGGGCCTATCGATCTGCCGTAGATAAGCGTATAGTAGGAAAATCCGAGGCAAGCCACTACCGTAAAGCAGAATGCCTTATGAAGGAATGCCGTTTTTCTGAGTCTCGCCTTGTTTCTTACAAGCCACCAGCATACTATTATAGCCGTTATGGCAAGTATAACCGATACCCAGAAGATAAACTGATTTCCGGGAAGGCTGAAAAGCTCGGTGACCTTGATTTTTGATTCGTCGCCCGTTATCGGATCGGTGATGGTCTTCTCCACCTCTGAAGGAAGTATTCCCACAAAGGAGATTATACCTACCGCAAGGGCGCACCATTTGAGTCCGTAGCGGATGTCAATGCTGTCGTCCTCAAGAGCGTAGGCTGTCATAAAGCAACCGATAAGGATAGGCATATAGAACCATCTTGTATAGTAGTTGTTATTGAAAAGCACGAAGGAAGCGTTCAGCACGGGGATAAGTGCGAATAAAAGCATTATCGGCATCAGGAATTTTGCCCAGTGCTTTTTCTTGTATCTGATAAAGGAGATAACGCCCGCCATAGAGAAAAGTGGCAGGTAAGCTGTAACGCTTGACCATCTTGCCGAGGTATTCGGGAAGAAATTTTGTCTTGCGGGGATGTCGCAGGGGAAGAAAAGACTCTGGAAAATAAGTCCGTATCTCTGCTCACTGCTATAGAATGCCAGATTCCAGCCGTTAAGCATATTATCGCTTCTTGGCACGTCAAGGCAGGAGAGTATTGCAGGAATGAACATCACGCCTGAAAGGGCGACGCCTGCAACCGCCTCGAAGGCAAGCGCAAAGAAGGTTTTCGGAGTGATTGCGAAGCGCTTGTCTGTGAGTCTGCAAAGAAAATACGCCACAAGGAATATGCATTCGCCTATAAAGAAGAAGTAGTTCACGTAGGCGTTGAGGGCAACGGTAAGCGCAAAGAACACACGGCGCTTGTTTATTACCGCCTCTTCAAGTGCTATAAGCATCAGAGGGAACACAACCATTGCCTCGTGGAAATGGTTGAAGAACACGTTGTACATCGAAAAGCCTGAAAAGGCATATAAAAGTCCGCCGATAAGTGCCGACTGCGGCTTTTTCACAAAGCGTCTTATAAAAGCAAAGGCGAAAAGACTGCAGCAGGAGAATTTAAGTACCAGAAGCGGTGCCATAAGGTATTTTGCGAACTCTGCCGGGAAAGGAAGAGTCAGCAAAAAGAAGGGACTACCGATGGTGTAGAAGGAGTATGAGCCGATGAAGTTAACACCCAGATCTGTATGCCAGTCCCACATAAAGGAGCCTGTTTTAAGGGCATCGTTACAAAGGGTATAGAAGGGTATCTGCTGTGCATTATAGTCGCCGTAATAAATAAAATATCCGCCGTCAATGATAACAAAGGGTAAAAGCAGAATCACGCCCATTATCATTGCCGTGAAAAAGGCTTTTTTATAATATTTCAGTTCTGATTTGTACATCTGAAATTGTCTTCCTTTCGGTATAAAGGCATTACGTTGTCGTTAATAGATTACCGCTCCGTATTTTTCAGCAATAGCGTTAAGCTTTTCCTCGTCTATGAGGGATCTGCCGTCTATTATTGCTCTGCCCTGATAGAGCATAAGCGCCATTTTAAGAGATATTTCGTCATCAGATAAAAAGGCAACCGGAAGCGTTGACATATGCGTATTCTTTGCAAAGTCTATCGCATCGTCAGGGGTATTTATCGCTACTGTCAGTATATCGTAGCTTTCGTCACAGATATCGGATATTTCCTCACTCATATCAGGAGCGCATTCTATTGCAGGAGAAAACTCCGTGGTGTCAGGCTCTAAAAAGAACACCTGATTTTCGTCCGCAAAGACAAGGGACATATCCTGTTTTTCTATTTCGGATATGGTATAGGTATCGCTGTTTATCAAATCAGCTAAAGCCTGCTGGCAGGAATCGTCCGAATAGTTACTGCCACCTATTATTATTGCACCGTTTTCTATGCATAATCGAAGCTGATCGGAAAATTCTTCGGCTGAAATACGTCTTCTTTCCCCGTTTTCCTCTTCATATTCTGCAGAGGGCTTTGCAATAAGCGGAATTTTGGCATAGGGAGCTATTTTTTTGATGAGGTCAGCGGTAATATTTACAGGTGTACTGCTGATACCAAAGGCGTTTATACCAAGCTCCTGAAGGATTATCAGGGTAGAAAGTACGTTTGTACCTACGTCGGTATCGCCATCCTCGTCAACGCACATAGTTACCATTATAGGCTTATGCTCCTTTTTGCAGGCAAGCACAGCCGCTCTCATATTCCAGATTGCGGGTACGTTTTCTATGGAGAACATATCGCAATAAGGAGACAACGCCTTTACCTGCTCACGATAAACAGACATCAGCTCTGTAAAGGTGCTGTCACCGTAAGGCTCTATGTAAAGTCCGCTGGTGGAGATACAGCCTGCTATTATTGCTTTTTCGTGGAATGCGTCATAGGTTATCTTCGCCGCCTGCTCATTGAGAAGGGCGGTCTTGTCCTGAAGTCCGTATTTCTGAAGTACAGCGCTGTTTGCACCGTAGGTCGCTGTACGGAGAATCTTCGCTCCGCTGTCAAGGTAGCTTTGCTGAAGCTCTTTTACGGCAGAGGGATTTTCTATCGCAAACTGTGCAAGAGGTCGGCTGTTATCATAGCCGTATTTTACGAGTCCTGTGCCGATGCCGCCGTCAAGCAGTATCGGCGTCTGTATGGGTATTTCCTGTAACGAAGGGTAACTGTCCATTTTATTTCCTTTCGATATAAATTACATTTTTTCGGGTGCTTCGACCTTTAAAAGATCAAGCATATTCTTGAATACTGTTCTTGTTGCTGTGCAAAGTGAAAGTCTTGACTGGATAACGTCCTCGCTCTCGCCCTTTATCTTGCAGGTATCGTAGAACTTGTGGAAAAGCTGTGCCAGATCGTAGAGATATCTTGTAATCTTTGCAGGGTTATAATCCTTTGCCGCCTCGTTTATAGTGCCGGGTAATGCGGCAATATGTCTTATAAGGGCAAGCTCTGCAGGTTCTGTGAAGCTAAGCTTATCAGCAGATACGTTTTTGAACTCTGTGCCTTCCTCGAGAAGTCTTCTTAAGATACTGCAGATTCTTGCGTGAGCGTACTGAACGTAGAATACGGGGTTGTTACTGCTTTCTTCGATGGCAAGCTCTAAATCGAATTCGAGATGTGTGTTGGGATCTCTTAAATTGAAGAAGAAGCGTGCCGCATCGATAGGTACTTCGTCAAGAAGGGTTGAAAGGGTGATAGCCTTACCTGAACGCTTTGAAAGCTTTACTGTTTCACCGTTTCTTACAAGCATAACCATCTGCATAATTACAACGTCGAGCTTTGCGCTGTCTACGCCTAAAGCTGTAAGAGCCGCCTTCATTCTGGGTACGTAGCCGTGGTGATCTGCACCTAAGATGTCGATAGCCTTGTCAAAGCCTCTTGTTACAAGCTTATTGTAGTGGTATGCAATATCAGGTACGAAGTAGGTGGGAATGCCGTTTGCTCTTACAAGAACTCTGTCCTGATCGTCACCGAAATCAGAAGCCCTGAACCATATCGCACCATCCTGCTCGTAGGTGTGTCCCTTTTCTGTAAGGAGCTTTACTACTTCCTTTACGGAGCCGTCTTCGTGGAGTGTGCTTTCTCTGAACCAGGTATCATATACGATACGGTATTTCTTTAAGTCTCTTTCAAGGCCTTCGATGTTGATGGGAAGAGCATATTCCACGAGTGCGCTCTTGCGCTCCTCTTCGTTTACGTTAACCAGCTTATCACCGTTTATCTTGTAGTAGTTATATACGTGCTCGATTATGTCAACGCCCTTGTAAACGTCCTCGGGCATAGGGAAGTTTTCTTCATCGGCAAAAATTTTTCCGCAGAAGTCCTCGCCCTCGTAGGCTTTAAGAACGTCCGCCTTGTTGCCGTCTGCAATCTGCATATAACGCAGAGAAAGTGACTTGCCGAACTTTTCAATCTGGTTGCCTGCATCGTTTATGTAGAATTCTCTTTCTACATAGAAGCCTGCGTACTGTAAAAGGGATGCAAGGCTGT
>JAFTVY010000094.1 GCA_017465545.1 Ruminiclostridium sp. | reverse complement strand
CCTTCGTTATATACTGCGTTTACCTTGTTTCCGTAGGTGAGATAGCAGGGAGTGTCGGAGAGCTTAACGGGGAAGGATTCTGCTAACTTTCCGCAGGGGTTGGCGTTACCGAAAAGAATATCAACGGTAGCCTCTCCCGTAGCCTCGCCTGAAAGGTATGCTTCAAGAATAGCACTTACTCTGTCATTCCAGGGCATCTCAACGGGTGAGCCGTTATGGAGTACCACAATAACGTTTTCCTGCACGTCGCATATCTTATCGATAAGCTCGTTCTGACAGTCGGGCATTCTCATATGCTTTCTGTCATAGCCTTCTGATTCAAAGCTATCAGGGAGTCCTGCGAAAATTACAACTGCATCGCAGGTCTTTGCAAGCTCGATTGCTTCAAGCTGTAAACCTTCGTCGGTTTCGTTTTCTTCTCTGTTGAAGCCCTTTGCATAGGCAACGTCGCATACGCCCTTTACACAGTCAAGAGCAGAAGGAACGTTCTTTGTAAAGATGTGTGAGCTACCGCCACCCTGAATTCTGGGAGCTTCTGCAAATGCACCGATAAAGCCTATCTTGATACCGCTTTTGGGCAGAGGTAAGGAGCCGTCATTCTTGAGAAGTACCATACATTGCTTTGCAATCTCTACCGCTTTCTTGTGGTCTTCCTTGCGGTCGAAGACGTATTCCTTGCCGTCCTTCTTTCCTTCGTGATAGCGGTATACCTGAGTCAGTATTCTCTTTACAGCCTTGTCAACGTCAGCCTCGTCAAGAGTGCCGTTCTTTACGGCTTCTACTATCTTTGCATCGTTCAGACCGTTACTGGAGGGCATTTCTAAATCAAGTCCTGCCGCAACGCCCTTTGCTCTGTCATTTACTGCACCCCAGTCGGATACTACGTATCCAAGAAATCCCCATTCGTCACGGAGTATCTTGTTTAAGGTATAGTCGTTTTCAGAGCCGTATACACCGTTGATAAGGTTGTAACTGCACATTACAGTCCAGGGCTGCGCCTTCTTTACCGCTGTTTCAAAGGCGGGGAGATATATTTCTCTGAGTGTTCTGTCATCCATATCGGAGGATGCTGTCATACGGCGTAATTCCTGACTGTTGGCACAGAAATGCTTTATGGAGGTACCGACGTTCTTGCTTTGTACGCCGTTTATATATGCCGCAGATAATTCGCCTGCTACGTAAGGATCCTCGGATACGTATTCAAAGTTTCTGCCGCAGAGGGGAGAACGCTTGATATTCACCGCAGGGCCAAGCAGAACAGATACGTCCTCTGCACGGCATTCTTCACCGAGAATCTCACCCATATGGTACATAAGCTCTCTGTCAAAGCTGCAGGCTGTAGCGCAGGCGGCAGGGAAGCATACCGCTTCGATAACGTCGCTTTCTGCGTTTACGTTGCCTATATCCTGCTTTCTGAGTCCGTGAGGGCCGTCGCTTACCATTACGTCAGGGATGCCGAGACGGTCAACCTTCTTTGTGTGCCAGAAGTCACCGCCCGAGCAAAGACCTGCCTTTTCTTCGAGGGTAAGTTGGCTTATAAGTTCATCAATATTTATCATTGCAAAAATTCCTTTCATATTAATAATTTTATTGTATCACACAAATTAAAAAATGTCTATCAAATATGGCAATATCGTCTTTGTGGTAAAAATAGATTTTGCAGGTTATTTTTTATCTAATTTGACGGAACTATGAATAAAACAGTCCATAGGGGGAAATATACAGATGTAATGGAAAAATTACACACTAAAAAAGACAGGAAGGAAATTTCTATGAACGGAAAAATGAAAAAATACAAAAACATAAGCTTTTCTCTGCTTGTTGCGGCGGCACTTGCATCCGGACTTTCCGGTTGCTTTTTCGGAGGCGATGACGAAGCGTCATCAAGCTCAAAGACAAGCGGTACAACAAGCCAGACGACGTCCTCTATGCCCGTTTCTGTTGATAGCACAGACGGAGCTTCTGGAGTTCAGGGGCCTGTTGACGGCAAGACAATGACCGAAATCGTAAGAGAGAATATTGCTATGGCGTATGGGGATAATTATCTGCCTAATATGGAAATTCCCGAAGAGGATTTAGAATCCCAGTTCGGAATTACTCCCGATATGTATGATGAGATTGTTGCTGAAATGCCTACCATCGGCTTTCATCCCGACAGACTTGTTATCGTGAAGGCGAAGGAGGGTAAGGCGGATGCGGTAGAAAACGCCTTCAACAACGCCAAGAAGCTCCTCACCGAGAACAATACCCAGTATCCCCAGAATTTAGCCAAGATCAATGCCGCAAAGATTCTTCGTAACGGAGATTACGTCTGCTTTATGTTACTCGGTCAGCCTAACGAATCGGGCGAAAACGATGAAAGTGCCGCACAGTTTGCCGAGGATCAGGTAAATATCGGAGTCAAGGAATTTACAAATTTCTTTGAAAATATAAGACACTGAGAGATGAAAAATCCGCCCCTTCAGGAGCGGATTTTTTTATATAACAAGGAATTATCAAAGGCGATGTGCGTAAAAAACCTTGCTTTTGAAATTTTAAAACCGCCGCACAAACAATGCTTTGAAAATTGCTTTGTTGGTGTGCGGCGGGATTATCAGAGGCGATGTGCCTCAAAAACCTTGCTTTTGAAATCTTAAAACCGCCGCACAAACAATACTTTGAAAATTGCTTTGTTGGTGTGCGGCGGAAATGTCAGTGGCGACTCGCCACAAAAACCAACTCCCCTGAAAAATCAGGGGAGCGAAAAAATATTTTCTCTGGTTTTACTGTCAGATTTCAATTAGTTAGCAGCACGCTGTACCTTACCTGAACGAAGGCAACGAGAGCAAGCGTGTACTCTGCAAGGAGTACCGTTTACGATAGCCTTAACCTTCTGAACGTTGGGCTTGAAAGTTCTGTTTGTACGTCTGTGTGAGTGAGAAACCTGAATGCCGAAAGAAACGCCCTTTCCGCAGATATCACATTTTGCCATGGGGTTTGCACCTCCTTTAGTGTTGCTTATAATAAAAGATCATACTGTATTTTGTACCATATGACCTATCACCATACCTTTATATAGCGATATAACATAAATATTTTAACAGAAACAAAACCAAATTGCAAGTGTTTTTTGAAAATTTTATTAATTTTTTTCACTTATCGACATATTGCACAAAAAATCCGTCTTAATTTAGTGGTTGTTGTTTATTTGTTATCAGAACTGAAGAGTGTAAATTTTGCCCGGTTCGGTATAGAATACCGTAATGCCGTCGTAGTTTCTGGATTCGACCTCTTCGCCATCGCAGAATACAGCTGAGCAATTTATTCTGATGCGGCACTTTGCTCCGATTTCGGATTTTATCGTAACGGATTCGGGTGCGTAATTCTTCCATACAAGATCCACAACAAAGCCGTTTCTTGCACGCATTCCCGTAAAGCTTCCGTCAATCCACCAGGGAGAGACCGCAGGGAGCAGATCAATATGCTCCTCGTGGCTCTGTATCAGCATTTCGGCAATGCCGGCGCTTCCACCGAAGTTTCCGTCAAGCTGGAAGGGAGGATGGAAGTCGAAAAGATTATCAAAGGTGCATCCCTTCAGCAGTCCCTGAAGTATGGAATATGCTCTGCCACCGTCCTTTACTCTTGCCCACAGATTCAGCTTGTATGCTCTTGCCCAGCCCGTTGATTCGTCGCCACGGTCGTTGAGAGTATTCTGTGCCGCCTGCATAAGCTCAGGCTCTCTTTCGGTTATTGCCTTGCCGGGATAAAGTCCCATAAGGTGTGATATATGACGGTGGTTCTTCTGTGTCTTTGAGTGATCGAAGTTTTCGTCATCCTCTTCAAACCATTCCTTTAACAGTCCCGTCTTTTCGCTTATGCTGAAGGGTTTTAACAGCTTCAGCTGTTCCTTTACCTTTTCGTAAAGCTCCTTGTCGCAGTCCAGTGCTCTGGCTGAAACAAGAAAATCCTTGTAAAGCTGTTCGATAAGGCTCTGTTCATAGGTGTTGCCGATAGTTACGGGGCCGTGTTCAGGTGAATAGGTAGGCGTAGAAACCAGTCTTTTCTGCTTATCGTCATAAGTCAGCCACTGGGTGTAGAATTTTACGCTTTCACGCATTATAGGATAGATTCTGTCCTTGAAGTATTCCTTATCGCCTGTGAATTCGTAATATTCGTAAATGTTCTGCATAAGCCACGCTACAGCGGCGGTTGACCATCCCCAGTAGAAATCCCAGCCTGGTGCAGTCCAGCCGAAGGGGGTACTCTGTGTGTGGGCGATCCATCCGTTTTCGGGATTTTCCTCATCGGATTTTATATTGTAGTAGGCTTCTGCTGATTTTCTGCCCGAGGGACGCATACTGTCAAGAAAATCCACCAGGGGAGGAACAGTCTCAATAAGATTTGTATTGTATGCTCCCCAGTAGTTCATCTGCAGATTTACGTTTATATGATAGTCACAGCACCAGGGAGGACAGTTGGATTCGTTCCATACACCCTGAAGGTTTGCAGGAAGTGACCCTTTTCTTGAAGAAGAAATGAGCATGTATCTGCCAAACTGGAAATACAGCATTTCAAGCTGATTCTTTGCTTTTCTGTCGGTGCCGTTTCTGTAGTTTTCAAGTAGCTCGTCGCAGGGCAGAATATCACCCTCGCTGCTTCCGAGAGAAAGCTTTACTCTGTCAAAAAGCTCCTTGTAATCTGTAAGATGCTCCTTGTAAAGCTCGTCATAGCCCTTTGCTACCGCCTTTTCAATTCTGTCTCTTACGGGTATCTCAGGATCAATTCCGTTTCTGAAGGTAGGATAAACGTTGCTGTAATCGGTGGATGCGGTAAGATATATAATTACCTCGTCCGCATGCTCTACCATTACACAGTCCTTGCCGTTTATCAGCTCGCCACCCTTATTTTCTATACGGAACAGCGTGCAGTAGCGTAGACCGTTATCGCTGAGCGCACCTTTATATAAAAGTGTATTATCATCAGCAGTCACTTCACCGCTCTGTGTGTTTTCAAGATTCAGCCTTACACAGATTCTTCTGGGCTTGTCGGAGGAAAGTCTTATGCATATCATATTTGCAGGGTAGCTTGCAAAGGCTTCTCTTTTATGAACTGCACCCTGATAGGTGAATTCTGTGGTGAAAAGAGAATTATCTATATCAAGAGTTCTTCTGTAGTCGGTTACAAGACTTTCATCAATGTTTGAAAAGCTCAGCATCATATTGCATAAAAGCTGATATGCGCCGAAGCCGTCGGTTGCACCCGTAAGATGAGGGAGAAGCTCTACCGCTTTTTCGTATTCTCCGTTATACAGATGCTCCTGCACCTGCTTTACGTACTTGTAGCTGTCTTCAATTATACCGCTGTTGTAGTCGGGACGGCTTTCGGAAGGACCGCCTGCCCAGAGCGTTTTTTCATTCAGAACAATCTTTTCCTTTGCTATACCACCGAAAAAGCTGGCACCCATATATCCGTTGCCTATAGGCTGGCAATGCTGTTCCCATAAATCGAAATTACCGGGTTTTGTGAAAGTTATAATATTTCTCATAATCATAATTCCTTGTTTTAAGACAATATTCACTTTTCAGCTGTCAACATCGGCGCTGACGCTGTCTATTCAAATCTATTATACTACAATCTTAACATCATTGTCAATATATAAACTGAATATCCTGTAGCAGAAAAACGTCGCTTGACAAGAGACCATTTTGGAAGCATAATAGTATATAATAAGATTGCAGGGTAGGAAATGCCCGCAGAATAAATCAAAAACGGAGGAATTTATTATGATAGGTGCAATTACAGGGGACGTAGCAGGTTCAAGATTCGAATTCAGAAATTACAGAGCGAAGGATTTTGAGATTTTCAGCAAGAATTGTTTTTTCACGGATGACAGCGTGATGACGCTGGCTGTTGCAAAGGCTCTTACGCTTTGTGAAAATACAGATGATACCGAAGGCTTTAAGCAGGTGCTTATCAGTACAATGCACGAGGTGGGCAGAAAATACCCGAACAGCGGCTACGGAAACAGATTCTACAACTGGGTGATGCAGAAGAGAACGGAGCCTTATAACAGCTATGGTAACGGTTCCGCTATGAGGGTATCACCCGTAGGCTGGTATGCATCCTCTTTAGAAGAATGCGAAAGACTGGCGGCGGCTACTGCAGAGGTTACTCATAATCATCCCGAAGGAATAAAGGGTGCTGTGTCGGTAGCGGGAGCGATCTTCCTTGCAAGAACAGGTCATAGTATGGATGAGATAAAAAGTTACGTAAGCCGTTACTATACAATAAATTTCACTATTGATGAAATCCGTGATAGCTACCGCTTTAATGAGAGCTGTCAGGGTACCGTACCGCAGGCGTTTCAGGCGTTTTTTGAAGCAACGGATTTTGAAGATGCAATAAGAACTGCCGTTTCCGTTGGTGGTGACAGCGATACGCTGGCGGCTATAACCGGCTCGGTTGCAGAGGCTTTTTACGGTATAGACGATGATATGAAGAAAGCCGCCTTATCCTATCTTGACGATTATCTTTTAAAGATAGCGCAGGAATTTATCGGCAGATATATCGCCGGATAATTACGGGTTTATACCTGCTGTTGCAAAAGACGTCAAAGCTATGCGGAATTTTATATCCCGTGTTTATTGTGAAGTGGGTGGGATAGTTTCGGTCAATGCCAGGACTGTTATAGACGTTATAAAGGATAGTATCATCTCCTGATATCGATACAAGCATATGCAGTAAGCGAATTAGTGCGGTAAAGCAAAAAAGTGTTGACAAAATTCACCTTTTGTAGTAAAATTAGAATGATGTTGATAAATCATCAAAATGCGAAAGGGGAACTAAATATGATACTTGAAGATCTTTATTCTTTAGCTCCGCAGTTCACGTTTACCGAGGACAGAGCTACAAACAGTATTTACGGCGTATATAAGGGCTTTGGTATGATGATAAAGGGTAATGAGCAGAATAACTGCTTTATCTTTACCACCTGGGTGAGAAAGGGCGCTTTATCAAACAAGAGTGTTGAACAGTGGTTTAACGAATATACCGCCAAGCCTGAAAATAATTTCGTAAGAGCAACAGACGTAAATAATTACACTGTAGCCGCTGTAATTGCCGCAGACGATTCATCTGCAGGTACTATTACAAGACTTACAATGTTTTTATACGATATCACAAGCTTCCTTACGTCTAATTACTACAGCAATGCTTGCGCACAGTGTGGTTCTGCTATAGGACTTACAATAGGAAATGATTCCGATGGTATACGCACACAGCTTTGTAAGATGTGTACGGAAAACGAAGCTGACGAGGCACAGCAGAACGCTGCTTCCCAGCAGCCTGTACAGACACAGCCTATGTTCGGTGCAGACGGCTTTGCAAATCCCGTACAGCCTGCACAGAATACATATAATGCTGCACCTCAGCAGCCCGCACAGACACAGCCTATGTTCGGTGCAGACGGTTTTGCAAATCCCGTACAGCCTGCACAGAATATGTATAATGCTGCACCTCAGCAGCCTGCACAGACACAGCCTATGTTCGGCGCAGACGGCTTTGCAAATCCCGTACAGCCTCAGCAGAACAACGTAGGTATGGGAATGGGTATGGTAGGAGTAGGAATGATGGGAGCAAATCAGGGAAGTGTTCCTGCAAGCGTAAAGCTTTCTTCTGCTTCTGATTCAATGGGTAGCATCGATCCCGCAACAGCTCCCGAAAGCACAGGCTTTACCACAGCGGCTGATTTAGCGGCACTTGAGCCTCCTACTGCATCTTCCTTTGCAAATGATTACTCGGCACCTCCTATCGCCAACGATTTCAGATCGCAGCCTTCGTATACTCAGGCACCTGCCTTTACACCTATACAGCGTAATCCTGTAAAAGAAAACATAAATTCCAACCCTTTAATGGGCTTTGTCGGAGCGCTGTTATTCTCACTTATCGCTTGTGTAATCTGGATAATCTTCGGTATGATGGGTAAGATTGCCTGGATAGGCGGTCTTGCAATGGGCTTCTGTACTGTAACAGGCTATAAGCTCTTTGGCAAGAAGTTCGACGTATTCGGTATTATTTCCTGCATCGTTGTTATTGCTCTTGCGGTACTTAGCAGTAATATCCTTATCGAAACTATTGCAGTATTCAACGAACCCGGTGCTGACGCAGTTCTCAAGATGCTCGGTTATGACGGTTTTGCAGACGTGTTCTTCAACTTCTTCTCACTTGCAAACACTCTTGATGCGCTGATGGTTGAACTTGGTCAGGAGGCTAACGTAATGAGCTCCTTCCTTATGAATCTCGGTATCGGTTATCTGCTTTCAGGCGTTGGCTTCTGCGTAGTCGGAATCCCCGCTTTCAAGGAAAGAAATTATTAAAGATAAAAATTATCAGGTCACCTTTCGGTGACCTGAATTTTTTGTGTAACGAAAACCACCTGCTATGCAGGTGGTTCCAAAAAGGCTATGCCTATGAGTAGAAAATAAAAACCTCCAATGGTATAATGAAAGAGGTCTGCCAACCAAAACCAAAAAACCAAAAGAGGTTGTTCAAGTGAACAATAATAGTTTAGCACATACGAAATGGAATTGCAAGTATCACATAGTTTTTGCACCAAAGTACAGAAGACAGGCGATATATGGACAGATACGCACAGATATAGGAAAAATATTAAGAGAACTGTGCGAGAGAAAAGGTGTAGTGATAATAGAAGCAGAAGCGTGCCGAGATCACATACACATGTTTGTGGAAATACCACCGAAATATAGTGTATCGGAAATAATGGGGTACTTAAAAGGAAAAAGTTCGCTGATGATT
>JAFTVY010000093.1 GCA_017465545.1 Ruminiclostridium sp. | reverse complement strand
TCCACCTTGAAGGTATTTGCAAACTGTAAAGCCTCTTCAAGATAGGGTACACCCTTGTCCTTTATCTGTTCAAAATCCTTTTCAAATACCGCACATCTCTGTAATGCACCGATACCGAAAATAACCTTCAGCTTTTCCATAACCTCGTCTAAATCTGCTTCGCCTACGGGCTCGATATAGATCGTAGACTGCTTTCTCATGTACTGGAATTTGCCGCAGTGACGGAGTCTGCGCTTTATGTTCTTTACAAGTATATCCTCAAAAGTACCCTTGTTGAGTCCCTTTAGGGCGATTTCGCCGTATTTTGCCATTATAAGTTCTTTCATAATTTTTCCCTTCCTTATCTGCGGAATCTTTTTATTCCGAGTTCTATTTCATCTGCAAGCGTATTTATTTCTTCCTCTGTATTAGCCATAGAAAAGCTTACTCTTAAGGTACTGTCGGCTCTTTTTTCATCTATACCGAAGGAATCGGGGACGGAGCTTATCTTTCCCTTTGAGCAGGCTGAGCCTGAGCTTACGTATATCTGCTTTTCTTCAAGGTAGTGGAGCATGATCTCGCTTCTTACTCCCATAACCGAAAAGCTGAGGATATTGGGTACGCCTCTGTCACTATCGGGGCTGTTTACGTAAGCCTCCTCCATCTGTGCCAGTCTGCTTCGCAGAAGGCTGTTCAGCTTTTCGTAATGGCTTAAATCTGTGGGATATGCCTTTACCGCCGCCTCAAACGCCGCTATAGTCTCTATCTGCTCTGTACCTGAGCGGAGATTCTTCTGCTGACCGCCGCCGTAGAGCAACGGAGTAAATCGGCAACCCTTTGCCACGTACATTGCGCCTACACCCTTAAAGCCGTGTATCTTATGGGCGGACAGACTTATATAATCTCCACAGAGCGGCACCTTGCAGAAGCCCTGCACACCATCCACGTGGAGCATACAGCTTTTATTCTTCCGCTTTATAAGAGCGTAAAGCTTTTTAGTATCCACCTTATAGCCTGTCTCGTTATTGACTGCCATACAGGAAACTAAAATAGTATCAGAGGTTATATGCTCTGCGATATATTCTTCAAAATTATAAAAGGCGTCCTTTGGTGACAGTCTTATTATATTGAAGCCGTCCTTTTCTAAAAGGTCGCAGACACGGGCAACCGAAGGATGCTCCATTGCGGTGGTGATTATGGTTTTGCCGCTTCTCTTATAAGCGTCTGCCACACCACGGAGAATGGTGTTGTTGCTTTCGGTCGCTCCCGAGGTAAAATAAAGCTCACCCTGAAGCGAAAGCTTTTTAAGTATTGTGGTTTTTGCACTGACAAGAAGCTTTTCGGCTTCTATTCCCATCTTATGAAGAGAGGACACGTTACCGAAGCATTCCCTTGCAGTTTTTACCGCCGCCTCAACAGCCTCGTCGCAGGGACGGGTTGTAGCGGCATTATCGAGATATATCATTTTTTCTCTCCCGTTTCTTTATAAATCATACACTATATAATTATACACCTTTTTGTCACAAAAATATAGTGTATAATCTGAAAATTTTCTGAAAAAATAGTAATAAAATCAAAATTATCTGTTTTTGACAAAAGAGAGGGCGGAAAATCTGTTATTTTTGCCATCGGAAAAGGAGAAAAAATGAATATAAGTAAAAGATGCTTTGTAAGAATCGTAAGCTTTATGATAGCGCTCATTCTGGTTATCGGAATTATTGCTGTGCAGGGACACAGCTCGGCTGGTACGCTCAAAAGACAGCTACAGTACGATATGGCAAGAAGCGTACAGAATCTGTCGGAAAGCCTTGATAACATCAGTACAACCCTTACAAAGGGAATATATGCAGGCAGTCCCCAGATGATGAGCTTTCTGTCTGCAAAGCTGTGGAGCGACGCCGCAAGCGCCAAGGCGGAATTATCCGCTCTGCCGGTAGCCTCCCTTCATCTTGAGAATACCTACAAATTTCTGTCGCAGGTGGGTAATTACTCTAAAAGTCTGTCGGAAAGATATTCTGAAGGGGAGCAGATTTCTGATTCTGACAGAGAAAATCTGATTACTCTTTCCGAATATGCAAAAAGGCTGTGCGAAAATATGTGGATCGTCCAGCAGAAGATAAACGAAGGCAGGCTCAGCTTTGAGAATACCGAAAAAAATATCAGTGACGCCGAGGATAACGAAGAGCCTGCCTATATTACCGAGGGCTTTACCGAATTTGAAGAGGGCTATGACAACTACCCTACGCTGATTTACGACGGACCTTTTTCCGACAACATTCTTAAAAAGGAACCCGAAATGCTGAAAAACACAGCCTATATTTCCGAAGCTGACGCACTGAAAAAGGCTCAGAGGGCAAGCGGAGAAAAGGAGCTTTCAAGAAGTGAGGAGACAGACGAACAAGGAAAGCTTCCCTGCTACGTTTTCACAAAGGGAGACACTACGGTAGCGGTAACAAAGCAAGGAGGACTGCTTTGCTATACGTCGGATTACCGTGAGGTCACAGAGCGCAGACTGACAGGCGAAGAGGCTGTAGAAAAAGCGGAAGAATATCTGTCCTATCTTGGTATTGACGATATGAGCTACACCTATTACGAGGTGAGCCGTAACGTCTGCACAATAAATTTTGCGGCAGAGGAGGAAGACATCCTTATATATACCGACCTTGTAAAGGTAAGCGTTGCCCTTGACAATGGAGAGATCATCGGTTTTGACGGCAGAGGATATATCACTAACCACAAGGAAAGGGAGATAAAAACACCGAAGCTTGCACCGTCTCAGGCAGCAGAGAAAATCTCTCCTTATCTTACGGTAACGGGAAAAAGGCTGTGCTATATTCCTTCAAGAGGTGCCGACGAGCTGTACTGCTACGAATTCAGATGCTACAGCAAGGACGAAAACGGTGGTACACCGATACTGGTCTATATCAACGCCGACAGCGGAAAAGAAGAGCAGATACTCCTGCTTGAAATCAGCGAAAACGGAACGCTGGCGGTATAAATTTTCATTTAAGTTTCATAAACTTTTCAGCACAGAGTCACCTCAGAAGGCTATTTTTTACAATTTATGGTATAATCCGACTTGACAATTCTGTGCTGATGGATTATACTATACTTGTAAAAACAAAGGTCAGGAGGAAAGAGATGAAAAAGAGCATTTCTGTTTTTTTAGCGGCTTTACTGCTTTCATTCAGTATAAGCGGCTGTAGTAACGATACAGATTCATCAAAGGTAAACAGCAGTACCGACAGCTCCGTGACAGAAAGCGTTCCGAACGATTCTTCCGCTTCAGATACGGAGAATAATGAAAACAGCTCCGACACAGACAGCACGCCCGAGGCAAGCGCACCTGATGATACAGATACAAGCGAGGATACCGAATCCGAGGATAACAATTCAGGTATAGGCGGCAGTACGGAGATTCCCGAGCTGTCATTACAGCGCAGTGAAATCGTAGATACGGCAAAATCATTAATCGGCATAGACTACGCCTTCAGCGAGGCTTCTCCCGAAAAGGGCTTTGATAATTCAGGCTTTATATATTACGTTCTTCGTGAAAACGGATATATCAACTGTCCCCGTGGTACGGAAGGTCAGCTCACGATGGGCACGAAAATAGATTATGACGAGGTTTTACCCGGTGACGTGGTATTCTTCTCCGACAAGGATGAGGAAAGCGGAGAAAAGCTTTATTTCGGCGGAATCTACGTGGGAGACGGTCAGCTCATATACAGCCCCTACCCCGGTGAAAAGGTGAAATACGGAGATTATACCAATTCCTACTGGAAGGAAAGCTTTGAATTCGGTATAAAGATAGCATAGAATATACTGTCCTTCATATAAAAAACTATATCAGGAGAGCCGCCTGCAAAAGCAGACGGCTCTTTCCTTATAAATATTCCTTATAAAATGGAAGCCGCCCCGACTGTTGCCGGGACGACTATAGGACTTAACTTATGAATCTTCTGAAGTGATTACTTTCTCTTCTTGGAAACTACTACTGCGCCTGTTGCGATAACAGCGATACCAGCTACGAGAGCGATACCTTCAGCACCTGTGTTTGTGTTGGGCTTTTCGTC
>JAFTVY010000017.1 GCA_017465545.1 Ruminiclostridium sp. | reverse complement strand
GTATTTGTTACATTCACAGTTTCGCCGTCGTTCACGATCTGGAAGTAGTAGAAGTTAACGTCTCTTACAAAATATTCGGGTGCCTTTGTTTCCTGGAGGTAATATTCGCCGTAAAGAAGACCATCGTATCTGTACACGCCCTTTTCAACCTCGGTAAGCTTTCCGACAACCGTTTTCTTATCCATTTCGAATATGGTGAACTCTGCTCCTGTGAGCTTGACGTCGGGATAATCTTCATCCACCTTTATAATCTCCACATTGCCTGTAATAGCCTTGTTTGTGAATTCGATTCTTGTTGACATATTCTTTGTAACAGAAATGCTGACAGTTTCCGTCTTCGGCAGATAACCGGGAGCGTTATTTATTTCCGTTACCTCATATTCTCCCGTAGGAACATTCACGATTGCAATTTTGCTGTTTATGAGTTTAAAATATGCCGCTTCCTCCTGAACACCTTCGAATATATACTTACCGTTCTTTACAGTGCCGACCTTGAAGTATCTGCCATCCTTATCCTTCACAGTAAACATAACATCCTTTTCAAGCCTTGCTACATCTTCCTTAGAAAGACTTGCAGATGTCTGCCATATCTTTACTATTTCAGCTTCGCCCGTATCACGGTCGTTGATAAATTCAACACTTTCGACACTATCCTTTGTTACATGAACGGTTACATACTGTTCTTTCGGACTGTAATTTTCGAGAGAATTGTATTCAGTTACAATATACGTACCTGTTGGAAGGTTCTCGATTTTGAAGACGCTGTCTGTAACAGTAAAGAAGGCTTCTTCCTCCTGAGCGCCTGCATAGCTATATACACCGTTATTTCCGCTTACGATAAGGTACTTATTATCCTTGTTCTTTACAGTAAATGAAATGTGCTTTTCAAGCTCCTTTATTTCTTCCTCTGTAGGTGTAACGGGAGCTGTCCACCTTTTGTTTATTTCTGCAGTACCTGTATCACGGGTATTAACAAATTCAGCTACGGCAGTCTGGTTTCTCTTGACTGATATTGTCACCTCCTGAATAGCAGGGCTGTATCCGGGAGCGTTGTTGTATTCTGTCACGGTATATGTACCTGTAGGGAGCATTGCGATGCTGAATTTGCCATCGCTTAACATAAATCGTGCTTCTACATCCCTTATACCGCTGTATGTGTAGTTACCATCTGTGCCGTTTACACGGAGATAATTTCCCTGTGCATCCTGTACGGTAAAGTATACCTGTTTTTCAAGCTCCCTTATTTCTTCCTCTGTAGGTTGGGCGGGAGCCACCCACTTCTTTATAATCTGTGCATGGCCGTATTCATCTTCGATGAACTTATCAGTACCGTTATTTGATACGGGGACAATTTCATCTGCTGTATCAAGAGTTACGGTATATGTGCCGTTATCAAGGATATATCCTTCGGGAGCGCTTGTTTCCTTGATTACGTACTTTGTACCGCTTGTAGCAGTAATAGGGAGGTAGTTACATACATAGATGCCGCTACCTTCGGGCGTTTCAGTAATAACCGCATCTACAAGCGTCTTATCAGTAGCTGATTTAAATGCCTTTGCAGGTGTTTTACCATTGCTTTCATAGATTGCAAAAGTGGCACCGCTTACTTTTTCTCCGGTTTTCTTGTTCACCTTCTGGATTTTGATATGCCCGTAAGGGAGATTCTGCATTTCAACAGTTGTGAGCTCGTTATACTTAACTTCGATAACCTGACTTTCAGGAGTTATGTAGCCAACAACACCCAAGGTGATTTCTGACACCCTGTAAGTACCTACACGAAGGTCGCCTATAGAGATAACGCCGTTTGCATCTGTGGTAAAGGTCTTATCGTAGGTGTATCCCTCAAAAGGAGCGGAAACAAGCTGTACTCTGAATTTAAAGCCTGATAGTTTACCATCGGCACTACGCTTTTTTATAGTGATATAGCCTGTCTGAGCTCGGTTATAGAACACCTTTGATGTAGTTTCATTCGCCTTTATTTCAAAGGTTATGGGATCGATCGTAAAGCTGTAGCCCGTTGTACCCGACACCTCTTCTGCGGTATACTGCTTATGTGCAGGGAGTTCATCAGCAAACAGCTTATACGTGTCGGATAGCTTTAATTTTGTGCCAAAGCCATCACTTACACCCTCGTATGAATAATTGCCGTTTGAGCCGCTGAAGGTAAGGGGCTTACCTTCCTGATTCTTTATAACAAAAGAAATATCAGAAAGCTGCTCGTCTGTAACAGTTTCGGAGTTTCCTTCCACATTCAAAAACTGCTTTGTTATCTCCACACTGCCTGTATCAAGAGTGTTTGTGAAGGACACTTCTGCCGTCTTTCCCTTTGTGATATTGAGTATTATGCTCTGCGTTTTGGGACTGTATCCGGGAGCGGTATTGTATTCGGTTATAGTGTACTTTCCTGTGGGCATATCATCAATGCGGAAAGCTATTGAGGTAGTATTAAGCCTATATTTCTGTGCTGTAGTCGATGTGCCACTATATATATACACACCACCTGTACCGCCTATAGCAGATACATATTTGCCGTTTGCGTTTTTGACAGTAAAGTAAACATGCTCACCGAGAGCTATCTTTTCTGCCTGTGTGAGGGATTCGACGGAATTCCATACCTTTAAAATTCTGCCGTTGCCGGTATCCTGTGTATTGGTGAAGGATACTTCTGCAGTTTCGCCATTTGTAACAGTTATCTCCTTGCTCTGCGTTGCTGGACTATAGCCGGGAGTATTGTTGTATTCGGTTATAGTGTACTTTCCTGTGGGCATATCATCAATACGGAATGCAATTGAGGTAGTATTAAGCCTATATTTCTGTGCTGTAGTCGATGTGCCACTATATATATACACACCACCTGTACCGCCGGTTGCAGTCACATACTGATTGCTTGAATTCTTAACGGTGAAGTAAACATTTTCACCGAGTGCAACCTTTTCAGCCTGACTTAAAGAGTCGGCAGAATCCCATATCTTTGCTACTCTACCGCTACCTCTGTCTTCTGTAGCAAGCTTTACATAAAACTGCACAGGATCGGCAAGGCCTGCCGCCATAGTCTGAAGGTCCTTATTTTCATTATACACCTTCCACACAATCAGAGGGTTGGCCGCACAATCTGTTCTGTTGCTTGCGTAGCTTACGATTTTCGTACCGGTAATCCTGGATGATGTGGTAAATGTGTATTTGTTACCGCTTTTAGTTACAGTTACTCCACTCGGCATTTTAAATGCACTTGCAGGCATACCGGAATTATTTGTATCTGTCAGAGTAACGCTATACTTTTTTGTAGTAGAGTTATACTTCATTTTCACAGTTGTTGCGTTATCTGATGAATTTCTTGTAAAGCTCGGTATAGTTCCGTAAGCTTTCATTTTTGCGAGTATCCAATCATAGCAATCTTCGGCAGGTCTGCCCTGAAGCTGCTCGTAAAACACCTTTGCCGGTGTTCCTATTGAGTTATCCTTAAGGTCAGTCTTATTATATCCTGTACGAAGCTGCTGCTGGATTTCCCATACTATCATCTGTGTTGCGAAGCTGAAATCATCAAGATTTGTGTTTGCAACAGGGGATGACATGGTATCCGAATTAAAGCCACAAAGAAGGGCAAGTTCTATACCTTCTAAAACATTTTTAGGTAAATAGGTGAGATATAAGCTGTTATTGCTTGCTACACCCTCGTAAGGAACTGCAATATCAAGTCCAACGCCTGCCTCAATGCAGATTACCTGCTGTGCATTACCATTTTTACTTACGGACAGTTTTGCGTGAGAAGAGGCTGTACGAGTGCCTTTAGTGTATCTGCCACCTTCACCGATATAGCGGATGTAGTCATAATCACGCTGATCACGATACATTCCACCGTCAGCTCCGACATAGTCGCCCAGCATAGCAGAGTAAACATAATCGCCTTCACCCCACGTTGCCGCAAATGCCTGTATCGGTAGAACTGTTACAGTTGTAACTACCGCCATAAATAAGGCTATGAGTCTTTTGAATTTTGTCTTCATTTAATTACTTCCTTTCTCTTTTGGTTTAGTAGGTCTTTATATGTAAAAAAGCAGCCGTTACCGACTGCTTTGGGTTTTAACCACAAAAAAGAGCTTTGATTTGACTCAAAGCTCTTTTCCAATGTTCAATTTTTATTTTGACTGCTGTTTTATATTGTCATTTAAGCTGTGGTTCTACGCATTGTCTTTTCGCAATGCTGTACTTTAACTTAGCAATTTCATATATTAGGCTTAATCTAAAATCATCAACAGCAATCTCATTATAATTGTCATCATTGATATACCAATTTAATCCGTCTGTAGAAACATAAGGGAAAATTTTCGATATATCAACAAGTTTTGCTATTATAATACCTTTTTTTAAGTAGTGAGCAACCGACAATGAATGAACTCCTTCATCGAGAAAAGCACATGTATTTATATACTCAATATACATTGCTCGATGATTATTTCCCTCGAATAAGAAATCTTCTTTGCTTAAAATTTTCATCATTTTAATAAGCGATTCTGTCTTTCGTGTATTGCACAACAAATAACATTTAGATAAATCCACCTCAACAAAACGATCAGTTTCAATATGAATATTCTCACTATCTATCTTAACGGTCTGCGGTATATATGGAAATGTTCTGTAATTTATTTCCTCTTTTTTCTTTGAGAGATATATTTCTGATATATTCCGTTCATGCTGAATAAAATCAAGTTGCATACTGCTTTCCATATTTTTTAGTAACATATCAATAACAAAATCACAAAACTGTATGGATGTTTTGGCATCTAATGTTTCTGTTACAGATTTCACATAACAATAAATATTATCAAATTCGTTTTTAATATCAATAATGAATTTTTTATTTAATTTACGCATTTTATCCTCTTAGGAAATATATATTCCAGGCTTCATTATAGTCTACTTTATGTAGTCTATCTTCATTGTCTATTTCGATTCGCTCGATATACACATTGAAAGCCTGTCCCTCTGCCATCATATTGTTATCAACGCTCGCTTCAACCTGACCTGCATTGTATTCGTCGCCCTCGATGTTTCTTTTGAATATCCAGGCCGGTGTTTCCTGACACACCTGAGTAGGCGGAAACCAGGAGCAATTATCCGGATTTAGCTTTTCGTCAAGCACTAACCCGTAGTTGTTTATTGCATCGTTTATAACGTATTGACGGAT
>JAFTVY010000016.1 GCA_017465545.1 Ruminiclostridium sp. | reverse complement strand
GATGCTCCTTCGTCGCATTAAGAACCTCACGCCGTTCCCGAAATCGAAGATTTCGACGGCTGAGAGAACCTTGATGCTCCTTCGTCGCATTAAGAACCTCACGCCGTTCCCGAAATCGAAGATTTCGACGGCTGAGAGAACCTTGAAACGTATATCCGATGCTTCGCATCTGCAACCTGACGGTTGCTTACGGGAACAAGTTCCCGTGATATACGTTATAAGATGGGCAAAATACGAAAAGAACAGTAACCTTTGCTATAGGAGCAAATGCTTCTTTAATTGAAAATCATTTTTGGATAGCGAAGCGGTTATACTGAACGTTTATGATTATAGCAGTCTGCTTATAAGGAAGCGGGCTTTGATGAAACAGAAGCTCCGAAGGATAAACCCTTCGGAGCTTTTTTGTATAAAAGAATACTCCCTCCGCCTTTTACAGCGGAGGGAATACCCTGTAATAAAACTCTATAAATTCGGCCAAACCACTAACCGAATTTACCGTAAATTAGTTGGCAACGATATTTACAAGCTTGCCGGGAACTACGATTTCCTTGCGGATTGTCTTTTCTTCAAGAGCCTGTGCCATTGCCTCTTTGGCGAGTCTTAAAAGCTCGTCCTTGTCAGCGTTTGCGGGAACGTTGATTCTTGCCTTTATCTTACCGCAGAGCTGAACTACTATTTCCACAGTTGCGTCCACACAAAGTGCTTCGTCATAACCGCACCACTCGGATTCGTTTAAGATACCGAAGCCAAGAGAATTGTACATCTCTTCTGTGATGTGGGGAGCAAAGGGGTTCAGTATAGTAAGAAATGCCTTCATTTCAGCCTTGTTGATTCTGCCGAGTGAAGTTATTTCATTGATAAGCGTCATCATTGCAGCGATTGCGGTATTGAACTTCATCTGTTCAATATCCTCGCTGACCTTCTTTATAGTCTTGTGCATAAGTGTCTGAAGCTCAGGAGAGAATTCGTCGCCATCTGTGAGTATATTCTGTAATGCCCATACTCTGTCGAGGAATCTCTTACAGCCCTTCATACTGCTTTCATTCCAGGGAGCAGCCTGCTCATAGTCGCCCATAAACAGAACGTATACTCTCAGTACGTCTGCACCGTAGAGGTCTACAATATCGTTAGGGTCTACTACGTTGCCTCTTGACTTACTCATCTTTTCGCCGTCAGGACCTAAGATAAGTCCCTGAGCAGTACGCTTTGCATAAGGCTCGCTTGTATTTACTACGCCTAAGTCATAAAGGAACTTATGCCAGAAGCGTGAATAGATCATATGTCTTGTAACGTGCTCCATACCACCGTTGTACCAGTCAACGGGCATCCAGTATTCCAGCGCTTCCTTTGAAGCGAAGGCTTCTGTATTATTGGGATCGCAGTAGCGCAGGAAGTACCAGCTTGAGCCTGCCCACTGGGGCATTGTATCTGTCTCACGCTTTGCGTCCTTGCCACACTTGGGGCACTTGCAGTTTACGAAGGAATCGATCTTTGCAAGAGGGCTTTCGCCATCCTGACCGGGCTGGAAGTTATCCACGGGAGGAAGTCTTAAAGGTAACTCCTCATAGGGAACAGCCACCATACCGCAATCGGGGCAATGTACGATAGGAATAGGCTCGCCCCAGTATCTCTGGCGGTTGAATGCCCAGTCCTTCATCTTGAACTGTACGCCCTTTTCACCAACGCCCATCTCAGCAAGTACTGTCAGTACCTTTTCGATAGCGTCCCTTTTATTTGTAATGCCGTTAAGCACGTCGGAGTTTACCATTTCGCCGTCGCCTGTATAAGCTTCCTTTGAAATATCTCCGCCCTTGATTACTTCGATTATATCAATGCCGAACTTCTTTGCAAAGTCATAGTCACGGGTATCGTGTGCAGGAACTGCCATGATTGCGCCTGTGCCGTAGCCCATCATTACGTAGTCGGAGATGTAAACGGGAATCTCCTTCTTTGTAAGAGGATTGATAGCTGTAAGACCTTCGATCTTTACACCTGTCTTGTCCTTTACAAGCTGAGTTCTTTCGAATTCGCTCTTCT
Source organism: Ruminiclostridium sp. (assembly GCA_017465545.1). Lineage (GTDB taxonomy): Bacteria > Bacillota > Clostridia > Oscillospirales > Ruminococcaceae > Ruminiclostridium_E. The sequence continues at coordinate 21,212 of JAFTVY010000016.1, read as the reverse complement.
TACTGCATTCTGTCTTGTATGCGTCAAGAGCGTCTATATTTGCAATTCTGTCTCTGTATTTTTCGATTATGGGATGCTCGGGAGCGATTACCATAAAGGTTACACCGTAGAGAGTATCAGGTCTTGTGGTGTAGATACGGAGCTTTTCGTCAAATTCCTTGATAGTGAAGTTTACGAAGGCACCCGTTGACTTGCCTATCCAGTTTTCCTGCTGGAGCTTTACGTTGGGCAGATAGTCGACCTCTGCAAGTCCCTGCAGAAGCTTGTCTGCATATTCTGTAATACGAAGATACCATACTTCCTTGGTCTTCTGGACGATGTCACTGTGGCATACGTCACACTTACCGCCCTGGGAATCCTCGTTTGAAAGAACTACCTTACAGCTGGGGCAGTAGTTTACAAGTGTTGTATCTCTGAAAGCAAGCCCGTTTTCGAACATCTTTAAGAATATCCACTGTGTCCATCTGTAATATTCTTCTTCTGTTGTATCTATTACTCTTGACCAGTCGAAGGAGAAGCCTACTCTCTTTAACTGATTTGTAAACTTTACTATGTTGTTGTCTGTAACCTGTCTGGGATGTACGCCCGTCTTGATTGCTGTGTTTTCGGTAGGCAGACCGTAAGCGTCAAAGCCTATGGGAAATAATACGTTGTAGCCCTGGAGTCTTCTCTTGCGGCTTACTACCTCAAGTCCTGAATAAGCCTTGATGTGACCTACGTGCATACCTGAACCGGAGGGGTAGGGGAATTCTACCAGCGCATAGAACTTTTCCTTGTTGCTGTCGTTCTTTGCCTCAAAGGTCTTATGCTCGTCCCAGTATTTCTGCCATTTCTGTTCTATGGCGGCAAAATCATATCTTTTATCTTCCATTGTTGTATTTCCTTTCAATGCGTCCTATTCTTCGACGCGGATGTTTCTACTTTTCATATTATAATACATAAAATTGGCATTGTCAATAGAAATAATCAGAAAATAATTCAGTATTGTCGAACCTTGTCGGAAGTGTGACACTTCTGTCGATTCCGCCGCATAAATGCATTGAAATTTGTCTCTGACAAATTTCAACGTGATGTTTCGTGCCTTGCACGAAGTGATGTACGGCTACGCCGGGTGATGTATGGCTTTGCCAAAGTGATGTATCGTGCTACGCACGAAGTTGTGGTATCAATTGTCCGAAGGACAATTGATGGATTTAAAAAAAGGGAATTGCGGTTTGGCGGTGGGGTTGAGGATTCCATTATATAAGGTGTCAGACGTATAATGTGATGTTATAACGGCTATATATTCTATATATTATGGTATGTCGTCACATAAAAAACGCTGACTGTAATATTACCCTAAAACACAGAGAATATTAACTGTAAAATATTGCATATTATAAAAAGGGGATAGAAGCATATGGATAGGTATATATGTGAAATCCCTTTATGTAAAGGTTTTCACGGGATTTTTGTTACAAAAAAGCAACTACAAACAAGTAAATATTATATGTGTAATTGTACAGAATTAACGAAAATTTATAAATGCTTCTGATTCGGTTGTTTTATGCTTTTTAAAATGGTACAATTATAAAAGAAAGCACAGTAAGAACCGCACTATTTATATTATAAAAAATCCTGCGGAAAAATCACAAGGAGAATCACAATGAAATTCAATATTGCAGTAGCACAGTCAGGCGGACCTACCGCCGCAATCAACGCCTCATTATGCGGTGTATTCGAGGGAGCTCAGGGCTTTGAATGTATTGACAGAGTGTACGGCTCTATCAACGGTATCGAAGGTATTATCAACAATAACCTGATAAATTTAAAGCAGGTCATAACTACAGCCCACGATAAGGATCTTCTTATAAAGACGCCCTCGACGGTTTTAGGCTCCTGCCGTTATAAGCTTGCGAATGCAGATGAAAACGAGCTGGATTACGTAAGGATAATAGACACCTTCCGCAGAAACAACATAAAGGCGTTCTTCTATATCGGCGGTAACGACTCAATGGATACCGTTATGAAGCTTGACGATTATATGAAGAAGAACAACATAGATATAAAGGTAGTAGGCGTACCCAAGACCATAGATAACGACCTGCCCGAGACCGACCATACACCCGGCTTTGGCTCAGCGGCAAAATACGTGGCTACTTCTCTTCAGGAGATAATCCGTGACAGCCGTGTTTATTCCATCCCTTCTATTACTATAGTAGAGATCATGGGCAGAGACGCAGGCTGGCTTACTGCATCCTCCTGTGTTCTCCGTGCCAACGGCGAGCCTGCGCCCCATATGATATATCTGCCTGAAAGAGAATTTTCCGTTGAAAAATTCCTTGACGACATCCGTCTTGCCCAGCAGAAATACAAGGCAGTAGTAGTAGCCGTATCAGAGGGTATCGACTGCTCAGGCGGAAAGACGGGCGTAGTTGACGCCTTCGGACATTCCTATTTATCGGGTGTTGGCAAGTATCTTGAAAATATTGCAAGAGAGAGAATCGGCTGCAAGGTGCGTTCTATCGAGCTTAACGTAATGCAGCGTTGCGGCTCTCATATAGCTTCTCTCACCGACCTTGAGGAGGCGGAAAGAATAGGAGCAGAGGCGGTAAAGACTGCTGTAGAATACGGTCTGTCAGGCGTTATGATGACCTTCAAGCGTATCAGTAACAATCCCTACAGAGTCGATATCGTTCCCTGCGACGTAAGAGACTGTGCAAACAAGGCGAAGTATTTCCCCGTAGAGTGGATAAATGACGAGGGCAACAACGTAACCATTGACGCTCTCAATTACTTCCTCCCCCTTATCAAGGGCGAGCCTGTGATAGAGTATAAAAACGGCATCCCCGTACACTTCAGACTCAACCAGTAAAAAGAGGAATATACGATAAGTTAATAGTTTTTTACTGAATTTACTTAAATTAAGGAAAAATAAAGTGAAAATTTAATATCATTGCACAAAAAGGAATTTTGTATTTTATTCAATTTGCACATTGACATTAGTCTTTGCAAATGGTAAAATAAATGTACAATGCTACATATAGGTTGTAGTATTAAAAAACACTTTATAAAGTTTTTTTAACAAGGAGGACTTAACCAATGAAGTTAAGAAAAATCATGGCTGGTATCGCAGCAGCAGCTGTAGCATCCAGCACACTTGCAGTAGCAGCAAGTGCAACTCTTGTTGTTCCTGAAAGCACAGATCCTGCTTGCATCCCCGGAACAGGCATGTGGCTCGTTCAGATTTTCAATGTAGGTAATGCAGAAGAAAACAAGCCCGCTACAGATCGCGGCATCGACCTCACAAAGGTTGACGGTGTTAGATTCACAGTAGCAGTTGACCTTGACAACGAAGAACTCGGCGGTATGGGTGCAGAATTCTTCGAAGGCGCTATCGGTGGTGGTATTGTAATGTCCATCAACGGCGGAGACATCGTTCAGTATGACGATCCCGCAGATACATCAGTAGAGTCTGAAATATGGACCACATACAACTGGGCAACTCAGGCATGGTGGGGCTGCAAGTTCACAAACGCTTTAGGCGAAGAAGTTGACACAAACCCCAACACAAACAACGAAGATACAGAAGATGACAACCCTGTTTCTGCAGTAGCAGTAGGCGATTTCAAGTATGAACTCACAGCTACAGGTTTCGCTAACCCCTTCACAAACACAGAAGACGCTTGGGAAATCGATGAAATCGGTTGCATGCAGGTTGCTCTTCAGGAATGGGGTACAGACCTCGTTCCTCTGGAAGTATTAAGCTGCGAAATCCTCGACGCTGACGGCAACGTATTACTCGCTTTCGACGGTGTTGGTAACGAAACAGCTAAGGTTCCCGCTGGTGACACACCTGCAACAGACGCTCCTGCAACAGATGCTCCTGCAACAGACGCTCCTGCAACAGATGCACCTGCAACAGATGCTCCTACAACAGGTGATTCTTCCAAGCCCAACGCTGGTACAGGTGTTGAAGGCGTTGCTCTCGTAGCTGGTATCGCTGTTCTCGCAACAGGCGCTATCGTAGTAGCTAAGAAGAGAAGCTAATTTAAACCGACAGGTTTGATTAACAACTAAACAAAACAGTCCCCTACGGGTAACCGTAGGGGATTTTTGTATACCGGGTTGAAATTTGCCTTTGACAAATTTCAAAGTGATGTTTCGTGCTTTGCAGGAAGTGATGTACGGCTATGCCGAGTGATGTACGGCTATGCCGAGTGATGTATCGTGCTTTGCAGGAAGCTGTGGAAACACTTGCCCGACAGGGCATACTTCACCTCTTCATTTAAAACTTGTCCGCAAAATACGCTATTACCGACATTTCCCGCTTTGTGGTTTTGTCAAAGCCTTTTACGGTGATGCCCGACAGATTCATAAGCTCTGCCACTCTCACCTCGTCTATGTCACAGCGCATAACGTCCTTTCCCTGACAGACGAGAACAAAATCCCCGTCCATTATATTTATAGCTCCGTTTTCGCCAAGTCTTATCTCTTTATAGGTCTCGCTGTCACGCATGGTAACGTACTTCAGCGGTCTCTTATCAAGAGCGGTTTTTGCCTTCAGCGGCATTGTGTCTTTTTGTTTATTTTTACTTTTCCAAAACAACATACTGTGTCTCACCTTTCGCATAACTTCATATATAGTATAATATCAAATCGTCAGTTTGTCAACTTGCACAAAAGCAAAAGTTGTAATATACTGCCATCTTATATAAAATCACATCCTTTTTCAGGCTAAGGTTACAATATTATTACAATTTGCCGAAAACCGTTGACAAGCCATGATTTTTAGGGTATTATATAGTAGTCGTAAAATAACTGAAATCAGATAAATACAAATGTTACAGATATAAAGAAAGGATGTCATTATGGCACAGATAAATAAGCTTTGTCTTGGATGCATGTGCGAAAAGACAACAGACGGACCCTGTGAGCAGTGTGGCTACAGAGAGGATACACCCTATCTTCCTTCCTACCTTGCTCCCGGTACTGTACTGAATGACAGATACGTCACAGGAAAGCTTTTAAGCTATAACGGAGAAGGTGCTACCTATATCGCCTATGATAAGGCTACCGACACAAAGGTAACCATCAAGGAGTATATGCCCGATACTCTCTGCAACAGAAAAAAAGGCGATCCCAGCATAATAGTAGAACAGAATCAGATGCCGCTTTACAAGACCTATCTCCAGGAATTTATAGAGCTTAACAAGGCACTGATGAAATCCCGTACCCTGACGCATATACAGACGGTACTGGATATCTTCCCTGAAAACAATACCGCATACGTTGTATTTGAATACGTAGTCGGCATATCCTTAAAGACCTACCTTTCCAACTGCTCAGGCGAGCTTACCTGGGACAGGGTAAAGGAATTATTTCCGCCGATACTTACAACGCTGGGACTTGTTCATAATGCAGGTATAATCCACAGAGGCATCAGCCCCCAGACTATCCTTGTTACAGAAAAGAACGAGCTGAAGCTCATTGACTTTCAGATAAGCGCAGGCAGAACCAACAATACGGAAATCGCCTGCGAGATGTATAACGGCTTTGCCGCCCCTGAGCAGTATTCCTCTGCGGAGTGGCAGGGTGCATGGACAGACGTTTACGGCATAGCGGCGGTACTCTACAGAGCGCTCACAGGTTGCGCTCCCGTAGAAGCGGTTTCAAGAATGGGCAACGATACCTGCCCCGAGCCTATGGCGATAAACAGAAATATCCCCAGTCACGTTTCAAAGGTGCTGATGAACGGTCTCAAGCTCAATACCGAGGCACGTATCCAGTCCATAAACGAGCTGGTGACAAAACTTTTTGAACAGCCTAAGTTCAATACAGCGGAAACTGATGCGATAAAGCCCGCTCCCGTACCCGTAAAGCGAGTGGAACCCAGCTACGAAAGACTGGAAACAGAGCCTAAGAAGGCAAAGAAAAAGGATGGCGTCAGCACTACTGCAATTGTTATCACGATAATAATCTGTGTAGCTGTGGTAACCGCCTTCTCAATAGCAATAGGTATTTTCGCCTCCTCCGATTTCGGAACGAATTCTTCAGATCCCAACTACTATTCCGTTCCCGAAACCGAGGATACCACCTCCGTGGTGATTCAGACCCTGCCTCCGATGACTGATGAGACCTCATCAGGTGTAAACAGCGTGGCACCCGATGATACCACCTACGTGGTACCGAATTTTGTCGGCAGAATCTTCACTTCCGTTCAGGAAAACCAGAACTATTCCTTCTTGAAGATAACTGCAACCTACAAGTTTGACGATAAGGTAGCCGCAGGTCTTGTAATAAAGCAGAATATAGACCCCGATACTGAGGTAAAGAACGGCAAGGAAATAGAGCTTATTGTCAGCAAGGGACCTGCATCTGTAGAGCTTCCCGAATTTGAGGGTATGACGGTTGAACAGTATACGGGTATTCTTTCTCAGAAGAATATCAAGTTCAATACAGTACCACAGCCTGACGACAAGCACGAGCCCAATATGGTAATCAAGTGCAGTAAGAAGGTCGGAGAAAAGATAAACGTGGAAAAATCCGAAAAGGTTACGGTATACTATGCAGTAAAGGATAATTCAAGCTCCAAGCCTGCACAGTCAGAAACCGAATCAGAATAATAACAACACGAACAGGCATCCTGTTGCCCGATGTGTCTGCAAATGCAGTCTGCACTCTTATGACAGGATGCCTTTTTATATTCAGTAAAGGTGATTTTATGAATATTTCAGGAGAAAATACGGGATATACACAAATAGCAGATAATAAAAATGCGACAAAGAAGAATTTTATATCTGCGGTCATACTTGCGGCAGGCGGCAGTAGCCGTATGGGTATAGACAAGGTGACGGCTGAGCTTGCAGGAATCCCCGTTATAGCTCATAGCATAAGAACTATGGAGCAAAGCGAAGCCGACGAAATCATAGTTGTAGCGTCAGGGCTTAATTATGACAGAATAAAGAGTATTGCCGATAGTATGAAGGTCACAAAACCGCTGAAGGTAATTTCAGGCGGTGCAACAAGAGTAGAATCCGCTATAAACGCCTTTAATGCTATGGATGAACGATCAAAGGTTATTTCGGTACACGATGGCGCAAGACCGCTTGCGAGCACAGAGCTGTGCGATAAGGTCGCACAGTCGGCAATAGAGCATGGCGGTGCAATTGCGGCGGTATGGGTAAAGGATACTATAAAACGGGTAGAGGACGGAATAATTACCGCCACCCCCGAAAGAAAGCATCTTATGCAGGCACAGACTCCGCAGGCGTTCACAAGAGAGGTATACGAAAAAGCGATAGAGTATATGAAAAGCAATCCCGCCGAAATCACCGACGATGCAGGTGCGGCGGAAATGGTCGGTTGCAGGGTAGCGGTAGTAGAAGGTGATTACCGCAATATAAAGCTTACCACCCCTGATGATTTTCTTGTGGCGGAGGCGTTTCTGGATAAAAAGGACGAAATGTAGAAATTAACTTAAAATTATACGGTTTTTAGAATTTTTTTGTTAAAAATATATTGCGAAAAAATGGCATATGTGCTATACTATAACGTAGCGAAGGGACAGTAAAAATATTATAACTGTCCCTTTATTTCGTATAACGATGATTTGTGGAAAGAGGAGCTTGCTATATGATACGTACTGAACGTCCAAGGTTTATCAGAGCACTGGTGTGCACTATAATTGTTATTGCTATGCTGTTTCAGCTTATGCCGCTAAGTTCATCGGCTACTATGCCTGATACAGCGGATACACCCGCCGCTACGTCACCGTTTCCGGTGGATTACGATCCCAACGAGGGAACTGTAAAATACGGCTATTCGGGTGAAATAGGTATGCGACCTGAAAATGACCTTAATAATATGTATGATAAGGGTGATAAGGTTGTATATTTCCCTGATGACGTAGCAAAGGACAAGGATGCATCAGGGAAGCTCTACTTCCCGAATTATAACCCATCCGACGCTTATTATGACTATACCGATATGATGAACCACGCTCTTGAAATGTCAAGAGAACGTGATAACTGCGCTATTTTTGTAAATCCGGGTGTTTACTATTTCACAGGCTCCGTGTATCTGTGGGGCAGTACGGCAATAAACAGTATTGCAGGAGAAACCGCCTTTGTCATAAAGCCTAATTACAAGGATATGAACGGAAATACCGTTGACGTAAACGGATTTTTTGTAAACGGCAATCTTTCCGAAACCTATGCCTGGTATAGCTCTGCAAAAATATCCGATATAGTATTTGTTGTAGAAAACGCACACAGTAGCTTCAAGCCTACAAGTAGTGTAAAGACCATTATGTCAAATCTCTGCTCGGATAATATCCAGCCTGTAGGCGAAGAGTTTTCTCTTTTCTACCGAATACGCACAAAGTTTGCCTCTATTGATAATATAGCGGCGTCAGGCTTCGGATGCTTCCAGCGCTGGTGCTATATGGATATGCTCACCCGTGTCACAAATCTGACCATAGGTCCTACAAGACTTGTATACTATGGTGTACAGACAAACGACGCCTTCTTCTACGATAGCTATCACTACGGCGGATATTATACCGACAATGACGGTCTGCATCAGTTACCTTTATTCCAGATAAACTTCAGTATGGGTACTACGGTATTTTCAAACCACTATATAGGTAACTACTACTTCTCCCGAAGCGGCGCAGGTTGTTGGTGTCCTCATACCACATATTCAGATATTACCTTTGAAAGAGTGTATAACTTTGTAATGGATACAACGGTTACCTCCAATGCGGTAAGCGGATGTCTTTTCAAGGATGGTGCCTATAACGATATTGCTGAATATTTCGAGAATCAGGGACTTACTCCCTTTGATTTCTGGGAAAGATACTGGGATGCCGAGCAAAAAAGATTCATATATACCAGTAAGGGATATATAATCCGTGATACGATTACCGGTGACAAGCTGAGTTCGGCTAACCATGCACATGATCAGAATATTACTATGATACAGCTTCACGGTGGTACAGCCTTTACACAGAATAAGATAGAATGTGATTCTCTTGAATGGACCACTCTTGTGGCTCTTACAAACTCTGAATGGGTAGCAAGCTATTCCGGAAAACGCGTAAACGGTAACAACGTTTATTTTTCCGATAATGCTTTTAAAATCAGAGACTGGGATTATGCAAATCTTATGGTGGATGACTGGAAGGGCGGTAAGCCTTTTACAGAAGGCTGGTATGACAGAACTGAAATAGTATGGGGCGAAAGAGGTTGGAACAATTCCGACGGAACTCCTGCTATGGGCTGGGTAGGCAAAGACGGCAACAAGGATATTTCCTGGGTAACCGATGATTTTATCTACGTTTCTCCCAAATTTGGCAGATACGTTGATATGTCCGCCTTCAGAAGCCCCCGCACCCCTACCTACGGCTATTCCTCTCAGGGTAAGTTCGGTGCAGACGAAGACGCTCTTGAGAGAGCGGGCATCGAGGATAGATGCTATTACGATTTAAAATCAGGCAAGTATGAGATGAAGTCCTTTACAAAGGATTTTGGCGGTTTCAGCTGGAACTACAGCAGTAACCACGAAAAGCTGCAGGAAGCCTTTGACTATATAGCAAGCACAGATGATACTATTCTATATATCGAAAGCGGCGAATACCGTATAGACAGACCTATCGTGCTTCGTGGCGGCGCAGAGTACAGAGTAATCTTTGAATACGGCGCTTCTATCAAAACAAACAAGACAAACGACGTGTCAGGTGCGGGTATATTCGTTATGAGCGCAGATGATAATGCGCCCATAAGCGGCTATATTACAAATCTTTCCCTTACAATGCAGTCAACAAACAGCAGTGCCTTCTTCAACGTGAACACAGACGGACTGTATATAAATGTAACCAGCATCCAGCGTGGCGTCGGTTGCTTTACAAACTGCAAGCTGAAGAATACCATCATTCAGGGCGGCGCTATCCAGTACTGTGACTATGGTTTCTTCTATAAGACCGTAACAGACAATACGGTTGTAAAGAACGTGTACGGTACTTCAAGCACCTGGGTGGAGACTGAGGACGGTATTACCCCGGGAGATATAAACTATCGTTATTTTATATCAAATTCAGATTTTGCTCATTCCACCTGGAGAGGCTGCTGGCTGGAATTCGGTCAGTTTTCAAACGGCAAAACGCTGGGTGGTGACGGCAACAGTATCTACAGAGGCAATATCATTGACTATACATATAACTACAGCTTCGGCAAGAATGATATGTTTGTCGGCAATACCATGACAAGAGCATCCTATGGTAGTATAACAAACCATATGACCACCTCCAACTTCCCTATAGATTTGCCCGATGCTCTTACAAATAAGCCTATGGTTATGTTCCATATAAACGATGGCGTAAAGGTTATAGGTAACGCTGTGCTTGGTACTATGAACCGTGCCACACTCTTTGCGTGCTTTGACAGTCCCACTATCCGCCATAAGAATTCAAGCGGGGCAGAAGTGGTTTCTATAAGCAACGCCCGTGTTTCAGGTAATCTTGTATCTACTGTGGCAACAGGCGACTATAAGGTAGAAGAGCCCTTTACTCCCTTCGGCAAGGCGGATAACGTAGACGTGGATTCGTCAAAGAATAACGCCTTCAACTTCCACGCCCTGTATTTCATTGACAGAGCAGATGATCCTGAAACCCCTGAAAACGAGACCTTTAAAATCACAAAGAACGAGGTGCTCGGCTGGTGCATCCCCGGTGTAAGAACCTACGTAAACGGCGAATATATCGAGGTGAAGGACACGGCAAGAAGCTCTCAGGTGAGTGAGATAAAAACGCCCCAGCCTCCTCAGGATGAAATATACGACGTTCCGAATATCTGGACTGATGAGATAAGAAAGACAGAGTATCTGTTATACGATTTCAAGGACAGAACAAAGCAGGAAACGGATAAGCTATCAAAGTTATTTGCTGACAGTATTGACAAAACTACCATAGCGGCATATCTGCGCTCTCGCTTCAACGTGGCGGTACTTCCCGATTCAAATGGCGAAAAGGTATCCTTTGACGCCAATAAGCTGAAAAATTACAGCTATAAGCAGATATACGATATACTTGCCCAGACTCTTATATACGGAGTAGAAAAATCCCCTTCGGGCGAAAACTCCTTCTTTATGGATGGCTCCCGTGAAGGCGTAGGCGATAAAGGTGACGGCACAACAAACAGCGTCGATAATAAGAATAAGCCTACCTACAGCGTAGTATTCAGAGGTGAAAATATTACAGGCGAAGCACTTCAGAGCGTAACAACAAGCCTTTATGCAAACTATCGCTATTCATATGCATGGCAGGGTAAGAGAAGCACGGTATTTATAATGTATGAGGATGCAGATTATTACTACGGCTTGTCACTTGGTTATGCTGATGGAACAAACGGTATCTTCTGTGCGCCCTGCAAGATAGTAAAGGGCTATTACGAAGAGCTTGGAAAGTTAGGCGAAGCACATTTTCAGACTGGTGTATATACCGAAAATAACTATAACAGAACAAAATATATAGATCCCTTCAGCGGTATTTCAAGACCTCACAGCGGTGAGCAGACAAAGACCATTATGGGCGACTATACAACTATAGAAATGTTCGGGGGTAGCATCTTCAATTATGATACTGTTATTTTAGGCGTTGATTTTACCTGCGAGTATAGCGATGCTTATGATACAGTATCTATGTATGCGACTGTTGATTTTGAAAAAATCGGTGTTGATAATTCATACACTCCCGGACTTAAAGCCACCACAAGAAAGGTATGGCTGGGTACTTATAATCTTAACGGCAAGGATAAGGTGTTCGGTATATGGGCAGGCGATGAAACGTGGGTTGAAAGCGTTCAGTTTGAATACTATCCCAAAAAGGAATCCACCTGCAAGCACTCCTTTACGGATAAAATCACCCGTGCGGGACATTGCACAAAGGATGCTGTAGTAAGACATACCTGCTCAAAGTGCGGTTATGAATATGAAGAAATGGAAGCGGCGTCAGGACACGTATTCTTCGATAAGAGAAGCGGAGATAAGATACTTCGTACCTGCAGGGATTGTGGCTTTGCATATCTTACAGACGAGCCCTTTACCTACGAATGCAGTCACAGTTATAAAAAGACTGTAATCAAGAAGGCAGACTGCGAAACAGACGGTACTGACAATTATACCTGTACCTATTGTGGCGAAAGCTACACACAGACAACTTCGGCAACAGGTCACAACTACAAGACGGAGGTTATCTATCCTACTGCCACAGACAAGGGCTATACGCTTCACACCTGCACAAACTGCGGTGACAGCTACAAGGATAACGAAACTGCCGCTTTAGGTGGTCTTGCCGATAGCAAGAATAACGTTGTAACAGGTATCACAAGCGGTGGCAAATACTATACCGAGGATACGCTGACCTTTGTTGCGGTAGGAGCTAATAGCTCGGTAAAGCCTGTAGAAAAGGCGGAAAGATACGTATTCTCCGACTGGAGCGTATCTCCTTCAGGTGCCTGCGAGACTATTGACGGCACGACCTCCTTCATAATTCACGTTGCAGGAAAATATACCCTTGAAGTAAAATTTGACAAGCAGGTATATAAGAACGGAAGCTGGTCAGAAACCTCCGACTCGGAAACGATAAAAATTGATTTCACGGTGGATAAGAGGTCAATTCCTCCAAGTCAGAAACCGGACGGTAAACCTGAAACTAATAAACCCGAAACAAGTAAACCCGAAACTGACAAGCCGGATACAAGCAAGCCCGAATCGGATAAACCGGATGCAAGTAAGCCTGATAGTGACGCTACCTCTTCTGACAGCAGTCAGGGAGAGGATTCCGGCTCCGACACGGAATATAGTTCAGAGGAAAATCCGTCAGGTGACTCTTCCGACAGCAGGAATAACACGTCCGACAACAGTCAGGACGGTACAGCAAGTGGCAATACGTCGGATGCAGATTCCGACGAAGCGGACGAGGAAGGATCCGATATGCTGTGGATAATAATTGCTATAGCCGTGACGGTGGTCGTGGCAACGGGTGTCGTATTCTTCATTATCTGGAAAAAGAAGAAAAATGCCTGATCTGAAATAATCTGAAAGCCTGAAGGGCATCTGTCCTTCAGGCTTTTGCTTCCACTTTTTTCTTACCTGCAATTGACATTATTGCGGGTTTGTGATAAAATAAAATTATCACTTTAGCGTGGTAATAAATCGATATGGAAAGGATATAGTTATGAGTTCACTTGTAGATTACAAATGCCCCTGCTGTGGCGCTCCTATTCAGTTTGACTCTATGTCGCAGAATATGAAGTGTCAGTATTGCAATAACGAATTCGATGCGGAAACGCTTAAAGGCTTCGACGATATACTACAGCAGGAAGCTCCCGATAAAATGGACTGGGCAAGTCAGCCCGGCAACGAATGGATGAAGGAAGAGCTGGACGGCAAATGCGTATATCTGTGTAATTCCTGCGGCGGTCAGATCATAGCCGAGGAAAACACAGGCTCAACCCATTGTCCCTACTGCGGTAGCCCCGTAGTTATTATGGGACAGTTCTCAGGCGATATAAAGCCTGACGTGGTCATCCCCTTCAAGCTTGATAAGGAAGCGGCAAAGGCGGCACTTAAAAAGCATCTTGAGGGCAAAAAACTGCTCCCCGCATCCTTTAAGACTGATAGCTATATTGATGATATTCAGGGTGTGTACGTACCCTTCTGGCTGTTTGATACCGAGGCAGATGCCTCAATCAGATACAGGGCAACAAGGGTAAGAAGCTGGAGAAGTGGCAACTACAGATATACGGAAACTTCATATTATTCCGTATTCAGAGCAGGTACGCTGGATTTCGAGGCTGTACCCGTTGACGGCTCTTCAAGAATGGCAGACGAGCTGATGGAATCCATCGAGCCTTACGATATGAGCCAGGCGGTGGATTTTGCAACCGCATACTTATCAGGCTATCTTGCAGACAGATACGACGTTACCTCAGAGCAGAGCATTGACAGAGCAAATCAGCGTATCAAGAAAAGCACGGAGCAGGTTATCGCAAGAACGGTTCAGGGTTATACAACGGTTATCCCCGAAAGCTCAGGCGTGCAGTTCAAAAACGGTAAGATAAGATACGCCCTGCTCCCCGTATGGATGCTCAGCACCAAGTGGAACGATCAGATATATACCTTTGCCATGAACGGTCAGACGGGCAAGTTCGTAGGCGATCTGCCTATGGATAAGGGCGCATACTGGAAGTGGTTCGGCATACTGGCGGCAATCGGTGGCGTAGCAGGCTTTGCACTCAGCTTTTTAATAAAGCTGTTCTTATCGTAAGGAGGTGTAACTATGAAAAAGATAATTTCTCTTATTGTTGCAGTTACACTTTCCGCTATATGCTCAGTAACTGCCTTTGCAGATACCTTCCAGCAGGTAGAACGCACTTTACCTCTTGTTGTTGATAATGCAGACCTTATGACAGACAGCGAAGAAGCACAGCTTATAGAAAAGCTTGAAGCAGTCGGAAACAAGCACAGATGTGAGGTTGCAGTCGTAACGGTAAATTCGACAGAGGGTAAATCTCATATGGCGTATGCCGATGATTTCTATGATTATAACGGCTACGGCTACGGTAGTAACGATGACGGACTTTTATTCCTGCTGGATATGGGTGGGAGAGAGATGTATATCACTACCCATGGCACAGGACTGAAGGCTGTTACGGATTATGGCAGAGAAAGACTGTTTGACAAGGTTCAGGGTGACATCAAAAGCGGAGATTATTATGACGCTTTTATCAGATATGCAGAAATAGTTGACGATTATTACACGCAGTACGAAAACGGCGAGGCTTATGACGTAAGCTCTGACAAAATATCTCCCTTCAAGATAACAATAATGAACTTTGTTATCGCAATTATAGTGGCGGTAATCGTTGCTTTTGCAGGTACGGGTAGTATGAAGAGCAAGCTGAAGAGTGTAAGAAGCAAGCCTGCCGCATCCGATTACGTAAAGAACGGCAGTCTGAATATCACAAATTCCAACGATATGTATCTCTATCGTCACGTAAGTAAGGTAAAGATAGAATCCAGCAGTAGCAGCGGTGGCGGTGGTTCAAGCAGTCACAGAAGCTCTTCGGGCAGAAGTCACGGTGGCGGAGGCAGAAGCTTCTGATATGGGTATGAGAATAGGACACGGCTATGACGTACATCGATTTGAAGAGGGTAGAAAGCTGATTCTCTGCGGTGTGGAAATTCCGAATGATGAAAATATCGGACTGCTCGGACATTCTGACGCAGACGTGGCGGTACACGCCCTTATGGACGCTATGCTCGGCGCTATGGCACTCCCCGATATAGGCAGATTATTCCCTGATAATAAGGAGGAATTCAAGGGTATATCCAGTATCCTTCTTTTAAAGAGAGTGAACGAGCTTATAAAGGAGAAGGGTGCAAGGCTCTCCAATGCGGATATAACCATAATTGCAGAAAAGCCTAAGCTGATGAAATATATAGAGCAGATGAGACAGACTGTCGCTGAAGCTCTCGGCGTTCCCGAAACGGATATAGGCGTAAAGGCAACCACCGAGGAGGGACTCGGCATTGCAGGACGTGGCATTGCCGCCCATGCGGTAGTGCTGATGGAAAATTAAGCGTAAGAGATTGTAAAAACAGCCGTTTGAAAATTGCAGTACAGCAAGGTTTTGACATCCCGGCATTTCAGGCAAATCAGATGGAAGAGGTGGTTGTATGCGAAAGGTATTTAATGCTT
The DNA here is from genome assembly GCA_017465545.1 of Ruminiclostridium sp. GTDB lineage: Bacteria > Bacillota > Clostridia > Oscillospirales > Ruminococcaceae > Ruminiclostridium_E. The sequence continues at coordinate 5,473 of JAFTVY010000016.1, read as the reverse complement.
TTTTAATAATCATCGTTTCTGTTATGGCGGCTCTGATAGTACTACACGTTTCCGTTGTCGGCATCTGTTGGGGACTTGATATTTTCAAGATAAGAGATTTAGCGGATTTTATCGGATGGGATAATATAGGATATGTTACGGTAACCGATACTCACATAGAACTGCAACTTGAAGCTTCAACCTATATCAATGCAGAGAACCCGCAACAGCTTTCTGAAACAGAAAAGCTTTTCGCTTACCTTGAAAAGCTGAATAACTACATAAACGGTAACAACAATTATAAAAATAAAAAAGTACATATCCAGTACGGCGGTGAGAGGCCACACGGCATTATAGGACTGTCAAATATAATATCCTTCCGCAATTATTCAAGCAGAAGCAAGGAGCGTTATGACGGATTTTATAGTGTAATATGCGAAATGGGGCAGGATATTGATTTTGCTGAATTTAATATTCCCTATTGGAACAACGTACGGGAGATAGAATATTGGGCGTATTATGTTCCCGAAAACCCCGAAACGATAAAAAACCTGAAAAAGCTCGAATACGTTTATTTCCACGAGGATATAGACGATGATATTTATAACGAGCTTTGCCGATATGCACCCTGGTGCGAAATAAGGTCAAGGTATAAGGATGAAAGGGAAAGGCGTGAAAATGAAATCTCAAAGTATAATTCTGTCGCTTATATACCCAGTTATAACAGCGATAGCGGCAATAACTGCCTTCTTCCTGTGTGGGATAAGCGGTAACGGCGTTAACGCCATCGGGTTTACTCTGATAGCCTCTTTTCTTCTGGGCGACGTCCCCGACGCCCCGTTTTCATATTACACCAATCTCTCCGACAAATTTCAATTTGTCGGCAAATCGAAAACAAAACAAGTGGCGAACACATCCGTGTTCGCCACTATTAATTATTTACATTTTATTTCTTTCCCGTGATATCCGCTAAAATATCATCTATATTGTATTTCTTGTCCTTATCCTCGCTGAATACCTGAGATATGGCAGGCTCGCCCTCGTTACTGCTTGCAATCGAGGGAATGACAGGTGCAGGCTTCTTGATTTCGGGAGGCTTCTTTTCCTCCTCGGCTTTAGCTTTTTCCTCTGCCTTTTTGCTGTCCTCCTCCATACGGCGTCTTGCGGCGGCGGAGAAATCAGGTCTGTCCCGTACCTCCGAAGGATTCTTTATTGCAGGAGCAGGCTCAGGCTTTGTCTGTGCCGTTTCCTTAGCCTTTTTCTGTCGCATCTTTTCTGTGAATTCATCGCTTTTTGAAACGGAGGTAGCCTTGTCGGTGGTAAGAATTTTCTTTTCCTTTGCAAGCGCCTTCTTTTCGTCCTTTTCCTGCTCTCTTTTTCTTGAAAGCTCGTCTCTTTCCTTTTTGGGAATAAAGGTGGGAAGCTCCTCCTGTTTTTTGATTGTCTCCACCTCAGGTGAAGGAAGCTTGCATATAATGAAGCGGACAAGCTCAAATATTATAAGTCCAAGGCAGGGAAGGAAGGCTATTGCCATTACGCCGAAGGGAGAAGTGGCAAAGAGTATAAAGCCCCCTAAAAAGTCGCTGAAGTGGGTGACCTTTGCCACAAGCTGGCCTTGTGAGAGAGTCATAATATCGCCAAGCTCGTTTTCTATTTCATAGCTCATTACAGCTTCCTTGAGAGTTGCTGTTCTTACAAGTCCTAATTTTACTGCATCGCCCTCGCCCATACGGTAGATAATAATTTCACCGCTATAGACTTCATCAGGCCATACCGTTTCGGCTATTGCCGCCGTACCCTTTTTCAGCTGATAGAAGTCATTGTTCTTGACTATATAGATATTGTAGCCGAAGATATTCGGTGCACTCTGATTCTCACCGCTGTAAAAAGTCATGGAGGTAATTCCAAGAAATACCGCCATTATGAAAAGAAGCACGCATAAGGTGATGCCTGTTATATTTATTATAAGTTTTTTATTCACTTTTTTCACCTCATATATATTGACATTGGGATGATTTTCGGTTATAATATTTAATGTTGTATTCTATTGTAACACAGACTGAGAGATATTTCAAGTAACGAATAAAGAAATAGAGATATTTTTCGTTAAAAGAGAGTATATGCCCCAGTAGCACAGTTCCCCGTGCAGCTCATTTGCTGAGAGACCGACAATCTAAATTTAATATTTGCTTGTGTAGCACAGTTTGGTAGTGCAGCTCATTCGTAATGAGCAGGTCGCAGGTTCGAGTCCTGTCACAAGCACCAAAAAATTCATCCGCCGAGCTCGTCATTGAGGCGGATGAAAATTTTTTGCAATGCTTGCGGAAATACCACCTTCGTTATGATTCAGGGTATTATAGGAGGTATATGCGTAAGACTTCCCGTCTCCTGGATAATGAGCAGGGTAGAGCCGGTGTCCTTGTTCCGTATAGGTCTGGCAACGCCTATATCCTCTGCCGTACAGATAACTTTATGCCTCACCTTTTTCTTTATAATGAGGTATTTACAGAAGAAGAAAAATACTGTATAATAAAATAAACTTGTAAATAGAAATGGCAGGTGACGTTATGGATACTTTCCTCAGAATTGTAATCGCCGCCTTAATCGGCGCATCAATCAGCATGATTCTGCTGGCAATATACAATACGCTAAAAAAACGAAGAGTGTTGAAGGCTATTCCGTCAGAAGCCCGCATCGAAATTCTGAAAAAGTATAAAGATTATGATAATGGTACGGAAAAGGAAAACCGTGATACACAGATGATTATGAACAGCCCCGTACCAGATATTCTGTCGGAATATGGCTATGACGAATATTGTAATATAAATTCAGACGATGAGGACGCTATCGCATTTGCAATGCTTGACTTTGTCTGTGACCATTTCAGACATACCAGCTGTGCTGTTCTGCCCCCTCGACGTGATATTGCAAGTATGATAAAAAGCTGTGAGAAATCGGAATATAAGACCAACTGCAGAGGTTTGTCACTTGTGCTGTCTGAACTGCTGAGAATGAATGGTATCAGAGCAAGACACGTAACCTGCAAGCCTTACGAAGAGCCGTTCAATGATTGCCACGTGGTAGTTGATTGCCTTCTGCCTTCGGGCAAAAGAATTATGCTGGATCCTACGTATCGTCTTTATCTTACTGATCACAACGGAAAATACGTTTCCGTCCCGGAGTTCCGTGAAGGTATTATATCAGGCAGGATTTTTCATCCTTGCAAAAAAGCTTCTTATAACGGCGAAGGCTTTAGCTACGACGAGTATGCAGAGTATATGACGAAAAATCTGTTTCGCTTCAATGCAAATTATATCGTTGACGAAACTGATTCGGTAAATACACAGATAGAACTTGTTCCGACAGGGTACAGTACCGATGGGTATGAAAGAAACGTACAATATACGAGCGATTCAGATTATTTCTGGGATATAAGCTGATTGCCATATATAATATATTTTGCTCCGCTATAAAAGGCGGAGCAATTTTTTGCAGATTTTACCCTTTATCCCGCTAATTTATTGACATCCACTTTTTTCTATAGTATAATAACCATATATATTTATTTCAATTGTCCTCGCAGATGCGCAAATCGAAGATTTGCTTCCTGCGGATCGGACGATTATACCATAACCTTGCGGTTATGGTATAATAACCACAAGTGGTTATTATACTTTTTATTTCAATTGTCCTCGCAGATACGCAAATCGGAGATTTGCTCCCTGCGGATCGGACGATTTTATAATCAAACCACGATACTTATTTGTCGGAGGTATCAAATGAAAAAGCTCAGCAGAGATATAATTGCAATAATCGTTCTGACGATTCTTTATATTCTTAATTTCGGCATAATAGCGGTATATTACCTTACGGTAAAAGAGGACGCTAAAAATCTGCGTGAGGTGAACGTATCCTCGGTAACAGCCGACGGAACGCTTTATTCCCTTTCAGATTTTGACGTTACCATAGGCCCCCGTGGAGGCGATTCGGGTGCATGGCTTAAGGATCCCATTCTCGACGAGGAGGGTAACGAGCTTCACGGCCCCAGCGTTGGTATCATATATGAGATAGTTATGAAAAACACCTGCGACGCTACCATAACAGACTGGACGGCAGAAATCTATATGCCCGAATTTATGTGGCTTAATAACGGCTGGAACGGTCTTATCGAATTCCATCAGACTACAAGCGGTGAGGAAAGAATACAGATAGTAAACCTACGTGAGTACCAGAGCGCAGAAATTACCCTTGATTATTACATAGACCATACCGGCCCGATGATTCCGCTTGCAAAGGGAGATAAGATGGTTTATATGCCCAGCAAGGCGGATAACGAGTATCCTCTTGTTCCCCATTCCGATACGGAAGAGGTAAACAGTTCGGCAATCGTTGGCTTTATCGTTTACGTGCCCGATCAGGGACTTGACTATGCACCCGTTTTTGACAACGTGGTATTCAAGTATCATTTAAGTAAAAACGTATGGGCAGAAGGTCCGTTTTTAGTTCTTGTGGGACTTGATATTATATGGCTCGTGCTTATCATCGGCTTTATCATTTCACACATCCGTGTACTTAAGCTTTTAAAACAGCGTCAGCACGACGCTATGATTATCGAACAGTCGATAAAGACCTTTATCAACTTCGTAGAAGCAAAGGATCCCAACACCAAAGGTCATTCCGAGCGAGTAGCGGAAATTTCCTACGCTCTTGCTAAAGAAATGGGTTACAGCTCAAGAGAGTGCAACGATATCCGTTGTATAGCTCTTATGCACGACTGCGGAAAGATTGCCGTTCCCGTAAACATTCTGCAGAAGCCTTCCCGTCTTACCGATGAGGAATATGAGATAATCAAGAAGCACACCACCACCGGTGGCGAAATGCTCCGTGATTTCACCTCAATAGAGGGAATGAGTCTGGGCGCATTATACCACCACGAGAGATATGACGGCAAGGGCTATCCCAATGGTCTTTCAGGCGAGGATATACCCGTTATTGCAAGAATGATATGTGTTGCCGATTCTCTTGATGCAATGAACAGTAACAGATGCTACCGCTCAAGACTGACAAAGGAGATAATCCTTGACGAGCTTATAAAGAACAAGGGCAAGCAGTTCGATCCCGCTATAGTCGAGCACGTCCTGAAGCTTATAAAGCAGGGAGTTATTAAAATAGGAGAATAGGTTGAAATTTGCAGAGCAAATTTCAAAGTGATGTTTCGTGCTTTGCACGAAGTGATGCACGGCTTTGCCGTGTGATGTATGGCTACGCCAAGTGATGTATTTGCCTTACGGCAAAAGTTAAGGTATCCGCCTATGGCGGATGGGATTATAAAAAAGCGTTCAGAAAATCTGAACGCTTTTGTTTGTATATGGAATTGTGCGGCAAATCGGGGTTTATAGGGGAGATTGGTGTAATATAAATAACGGGTCGTCGAGGACGCCGACCCCTACATTTCCCACCAATATAGCGGAGAGCGTGTAGGGGGCGACGTCCT
>JAFTVY010000092.1 GCA_017465545.1 Ruminiclostridium sp. | reverse complement strand
CTCATCCGTCAAATGACACGGAGTGTCATTTGCCACCTTCTCCCGAGGGAGAAGGCTTTATAATGCACCTTTTAAAATCCATCAATTGCCGCAGGCAAGCAGTTATTGCCATAGGCAATAACTGCGGCAGTTGACAAAATCTATGATTTTGTCAACATAGGATACCTTAACATTTGCCGTAAGGCAAATACATCACTTGGCGTAGCCATGCATCACTCGGCAAAGCCGTGCATCACTTCGTGCAAAGCACGAAACATCACTTTGAAATGAGGGGGAAAATATGACCTATAACGAGCTTAAAATAAAGGTTTTAGAAAAATATTTCAGCCGTACAAATCCTATGCAGAGGCAGGCTATATTTACAATAAACGGCGCTGTGCTTATTATTGCAGGTGCAGGTAGCGGTAAGACTACCGTGCTTTGTAACCGTATTGCAAATATGGTTTTATTCGGCAATGCATATAATAAGAATACAAACAGAGAATTAAGCGACTCTGACAGAGAATTTGCCGAAAGCTATTTAAACGGCGAAATCGAAAACTTTGCGGCGGCGGGCAGACTGTCCGAGATATTCGGAGAGGATACGGTAAAGCCCTGGCGCATACTGGCGGTAACCTTTACCAACAAGGCGGCGGCAGAGCTTAAGGAACGTCTTTCCAATATGGGTGCGGACGTAGACGGCATATGGGCGGCTACCTTCCATTCTGCCTGCGTGAAAATTCTCCGCAGAGATATAGAGGCTCTCGGTGAGGGATATCTCAAAAACTTCACCATCTACGATATGGATGATGCCTTAAAGGTTATAAAGAATATATTAAAGGACAAGAACATTTCCGAAAAGGCCTTTGCTCCTAAAAGTCTGCAGAGCCTTATTTCAAGAGCAAAGGACAAGCTTATCACACCCGATAAGTTTTCAGTTATGGGCAAGAACGGTAACGAGGACTATCTGCTGGCTACCGCAAAGGAAGTGTACAAGGAATATCAGCAAAGACTGATTACGGCAAACGCCCTTGACTTTGACGATATTATAAACGTGACGGTAAGACTTTTTGCAAACTGCCCCGAGGTGCTTCATTCCTGGCAGGAACGCTTTAAATATATAATGGTGGACGAGTATCAGGACACGAATACGGCACAGTACAAGCTTATTTCTCTGCTGGCAGGGGAAAACGGCAACTTATGTGTTGTAGGTGACGAGGATCAGAGTATCTACCGCTTCAGAGGTGCTACTATTGAAAATATCCTTTCCTTTGAGGATGAATTTGATGCCGAGGTTATAAAGTTAGAGCAGAACTACCGTTCTACCTCTACAATTCTTGAGGCGGCAAATGCGGTAATCAGAAACAACACCCAGCACAAGGAAAAGAATCTTTGGAGCAGTCTTGGTGAGGGCGACAAGATACGCCTTGACCGTTTCTCTTCCGAGCAGGAGGAGGCTATGTTCGTTACGGAACGTATCCTTGACGGTATAAAGAAGGGCAAAACCTACAGCGATCACGTAATACTCTACCGCAACAACGCCCAGTCGAGAACGATAGAAACCACTCTCGCAAAGTCGGGTATTCCTTATAAGATAATCGGTGGCGTGCGCTTCTTCGAGAGAAAGGAAATCAAGGATATTATCGCTTATTTAAGCGTACTTAACAATCCTTATGACGAGATACGCTTCTCCCGTATCATAAACGAGCCTGTAAGAGGTATCGGTGAGGCTACCCAGAAGGAGATTATAAGCATATCCCAGGGTATGGGTATGTCCCTTATCGACGTACTGCTGGAAAGCCCGAATTTCCCATCCCTTTCAAGAAAGGCAAAAATATTACAGCCTATAGGCGAGATATTCCTGGAGCTTGCAAACGAGATTGACGATATTTCCGACGGAAGCATTATCGATAAGATACTGGAAATGTTCGGCTACCGTGAGGCTATGAAAAAGCAGGGACTGGAAGGCGAAGTAAGACTTGAAAATATCGCAGAATTAAAATCCTCTATAATAAATTACTCCAAGGAAAACGAGGGTGCGACGTTATCCGACTTCCTTGAAAACGTGGCTCTTGTTTCCGATATTGACAGCTACGAAGGAGACGAGGAAAAGGTAGTGCTGATGACAATGCACTCCGCAAAAGGTCTTGAATTTGATACCGTTTTCGTTATCGGAGCGGAGGAAAATATCTTCCCCGGCTACCGCAGTCAGTTCGATCCCTTAGAAGTAGAGGAGGAGCGCAGACTTGCATACGTAGCTATCACCAGAGCAAAGCGTACTCTTTATTTCACCTGCGCCAAGGAGCGTATGCTCTATGGTCAGACTATGAGAAACAAGGTATCAAGATTCATTACCGAGATACCGCCTAAATATATGCAGTACAATGATACTACAGGCGTTACCGCCTCGGCAAAATCTCCCGCCACCGCAAGACCGCAGAAGAAGGAAAGCTATCTTAAAACAAACAGCTATTCATCATCAGGTCAGGGTGGCTTCAGAAGTACCGCAGGTACGTCTGTGACCTCGTCAGCTCCCGCTATCAGCTTTAATGCAGGGGACAGGGTACAGCATAACGTATTCGGAGAGGGTACGGTATTATCCTCAAAGCCTATGGGTGGCGATACGCTTTTAGAGATTGCCTTTGATACCCAGGGCACAAAAAAGCTGGCGGCAAAGTTTGCGAAATTAAAAAAAATATGAAAATAAAAAAGGCGTTTTCTGAACGCCTTTTTTGTTGTCAAATTGAAATTTGACGGGGAGATGTGATGGAACGAATCCCCCTGACGGCTATCGCCGCCATCCCCCTTTAGGCAAGGGGGACTTTGGTTGGTGCGGCACCAAAAGCCTCCCTTGCCTAAAGGGAGGTGG
>JAFTVY010000015.1 GCA_017465545.1 Ruminiclostridium sp. | reverse complement strand
AATGACACTCCGTGTCATTTGACGGATGAGGTGTAACCCCGGCAAATTGAAATTTGGCGCTCCGCTTGGGGTTATTGTAGCCCCAATCCCCCTAACCCCCTTTCCCCTGAGGAAAGGGGGAAAATAGAGGGGCTCGCCGCCCCTGTGCCCTGCTTGGGGCTACGCCCCAAGCCCCGTGTAATACGAAGATTGCGAGCCTTTTATTATTTTGAATTACCTCAAGAATTTATAGGGGAAATGTAGGGGGCGACCTCCGGACGACCCGTTATTTATATTACACCAATCTCCCCGACAAACTCCAATTTGAACGTCTTTTATAATCCCATCCGACGAAGTCGGATACCTTAACATTTGCCGTAAGGCAAATACATCACTCGGCGTAGCCGTACATCACTTTGCTGTAGGCAAAACATCACTTCGTGCAAGGCACGATACATCACTTTGAAATTTGCAAAGCAAATTTCAACCTTGTCCCAAAAATCCGTTGACATTCTCTCTTTATCGTTATATAATACTGTTTGATAAAAACATTCACGTAGAACAAGGACGATAAAATGAGCAGATATATAAAGAATATGACCACGGGAAACGAGGCAAAGCTGATACTTATGTTTGCCCTTCCGCTGGTGGCAGGTAATTTATTTCAACAGCTTTATAATATAGTGGATTCCGCTATTGTAGGGCAATTTTTAGGCTATGAAAAGCTGGCGGCGGTAGGCTCTACCGGTTCTATCACCTTTCTTTTCTATTCCTTCTGCAACGGACTTTCCGTAGGCGCAGGTATTCTTGTCGCCCAGAGCTTCGGAGCGAATCTTCACAACGATGTAAAAAAATTTATAGTAAACAGCGCTTACGTGCTACTTGGCGTCGGCGTTCTCATATCGATAATTTCAACCCTTTTAGCCGAACCTGTACTGATATTGCTCGATACCCCGGAGGGAATACTCCCCGACGCCGTATGCTATATGCAGGTAAACTGCATAGGTACGATAGCGGTAGCGGCATATAACTGGATAAGCTCGGTACTGAGAAGTCTCGGAGACTCTAAAACTCCGCTTATCTTCCTTATAGTAGCCAGCATTTTAAATATAATTCTCGATATAATTTTCGTTCTGCCCCTTAATATGGGCGTAGGCGGTGCGGCTCTCGCCACTATTATTTCTCAGGGCATATCCGCTGTGGCAAGCGTAATTTTTGCAATAAAGAAAAACCCTTACTTTAAACTTGCAAGGGAGGATTTCATATACTCCCCCTCCCACAGCCGCAGAGTGTTTAAAATCGGTCTGCCGATAGCTCTTCAAAGCGGTATGATATCCATTTCGATGATATTCTTACAGAAAACGGCAAACTCCTTCGGCGAAACGGTCATGGCGGCATATACCGCTACAATGAAGGTAGAACAGCTTATACATCAGCCCTTCATTTCGCTCAATGCGGCACTGTCCACCTTCACGGGACAGAATATCGGTGCGGCAAGGCTTGACAGAGTAGAAAAGGGCTATAAGAAGACTATTATTATGGCGTGCGCCTTCGGACTTTTTATGCTGTGCGTTTTCTTCCTTTTATCAAGACTGATAATGATGATATTCGTAAGCGAGCCTGCGGTAATAGAAATAGGCGGCTGGGCGCTGAAGGTCTCCTGCTGTTTCTACTGTCCTTTAAGTCTTATCCACGTAACGAGAGGACTTTTAAATGGTGCGGGCGACGTGGGCTTCGCCTTTATAAACGGCGTTGCCGAGGTAATAGGCAGAATAGGCTTTGCTCTTCTGCTGGTAAACTGTACCCCACTTGGTATGTGCTCCATCTGGCTTACCACCTGCCTTACCTGGACTCTTACGGGTATAATGTGCGTACTGAGATACAAGGCTGGCATATGGAAGAAGAAAGCCGAAATAACCATAAACAGCAAGGCTGTAGAAAATACGTAAAGGAGAAATGAATATGGAAAAGAAATACGTAGCGCTCACCTTTGACGATGGTCCGAGCAAGGACACCACCCCTGCCCTTTTAGAGATATTTAAAAAGTACAACGTAAAGGCAAGCTTCTTTTTAATGGGTAAATCCATTACAGAGCAGACTGTGAAATATTCAGAAATGGCATACGCTATGGGCTGTGAGCTTTGCAATCATTCGGAAAATCACAAGGGCATGAGCAGTCTGTCAGATGAAGAAATAGTGGAAGAAGTAAATACTGCCGAAGAAAAGATAAAGCAGATCACGGGAAAGAATACCGTCTTTTTCCGTCCGCCCTATATCGATTATAACAACAGAATGATGGAGCTTATAGATAAGATTTTCATCTGTGGCGACGGCGCCGAGGACTGGGTAGCGGAAATCAGCGCAGAGGAACGCTTTGAGAGAATCACAAAGCAGGTAAAGAACGGCTCGGTGATACTCCTTCACGATATGGAGGGCAACGTAAATACCGTAAAGGCGGTAGAAATGATAATCCCGAAGCTGATAGAAGAAGGCTACGAATTCGTCACCGTGTCGGAGCTTTTCGAAAAATGCAAGGTTAAGGCAGAAAGAAACGTGATATATTCCAACGTTTTTGAACCGAAATAAATTATCCCGTTTTTATAGATAATGTAAAAGAAAATCCCGCCGATATCGGCGGGATTTGTTTGTGTTAAAATGGGAATAATGTGTAAAATGAGATTTAAAAAGTCGGAAAAGTGTGTAAAATGTAGTGACAAATTAGCAGAAAAATGTGTAAAATATATTAAAAAATAAGCAAAAAATGTGTAAATATATATTGAATAATTCAAAAAAACGTGTTAAAATAAATACGTAAGGAGGGTGATAAATTGAACAGAACAGCAATAAATCAGCTTTATGACTGGAAAAACAGCAACGACCGCAAGCCTCTTATACTGAAAGGGGCAAGACAGGTAGGAAAAACCTGGCTTATGAAGGAATTCGGAAGGCTGTATTATAAAGAAGTTTTTTACTTCAACTTTGACGAAGAGGAAGAGCTGAAATCAATCTTTGACAAAAGCAAGGACGTCCGCCGCATAATTGAACTGCTTGGTATGATAAAAGGAAGTGCCATACTACCCGAAAAGCATCTTATTATTTTTGATGAAATTCAGGAATGCCCTTCTGCTCTCGGCACGCTGAAGTATTTCTGCGAAAATGCGCCCGAATACCATATCATAGCCGCAGGCAGTCTGCTCGGAACTCTTCTGGCACAGCCGAAAAGCTATCCCGTCGGCAAGGTGAACGTACTGAATATCTCACCGATGACCTTCAACGAATTTCTGGAAGCCACCGAACCGAGGCTGTATGATTATTACAAATCAATAAAAAAAGGAGAGCCTATCGAAGGCATATTCCATACAAAGCTTATTGAAGAATATAACCACTATCTGATTATAGGTGGGATGCCGGAATGTGTAACCACCTGGATAAAAACTGCAGACGCAGGCAAGGTGCTGAAAATTCAGCAGGAGCTTATAGAGCTTTACGAAAATGATTTTTCCAAGCACAACGGAAAAGTGAACAGCGGAAGGATCCTGCTGGTATTCAGGAGCATAGTCACTCAGCTTGCAAAGGAAAATGAAAAATTCATCTACGGCTGTGTAAGGCAAGGAGCAAGAGCAAGAGAATTCGAGGAGGCTATTGAATGGCTTGTTTCTGCAGGTATGGTACTGCGTATCAACAACGTATCAAAGACTGAGCATCCTATAAAGGCATTTATGAAGCCTGAGCATTTCAAATTATTTTTCTTTGATACGGGCTTGCTCAAATGTATGGCGGGAATCAGCAACGAGGCTATTTTACTAAAGTCGGATTATCAGTTCAAGGGAGCATTGGCAGAAAATTTTGTTCTCCAGCAGATAAAGGACAGCTTTGATACCATGCCCTGCTATTTTGCGCCTACATCCGACAGGGAAATTGATTTCATCCTGCAAAACGGAATGAATATAATCCCTGTTGAAGTAAAGGGCGGCAAAAACGTATCCGCTATCAGCTTCAAAAATTATATCAGAGAAAATAACCCGGAAAGGGCAATACGTATTTCAGAGCTTGGCTACGAGGAAAACGGCAGGCTTATCAATCTGCCGCTCTATCTGTCAGGCAGAGCAAAGGAATTTATATAATACGCTTTATCACAAGCACAAGCACACAAATCAAATCTGCAAAAACCAAATCCCGCCTAACGGCGGGATTTGTTTGTGTTAAAACGGGGTTTGACGCTCCGCTGGGGTTATTGTAGCCCCCAACCCCCAGACCCCCTTCCCCCTTAGGGAAGGGGGAAAATAGAGGGGCTACCGCCCCTTGGAACCCTTTGGGGCTACCGCCCCAAGCCCCGTGTAATACGGAGATTGCGAGCCTTTTATTATTTTGAATTGCCACAAGATTTTATAAAGGAAATGTAGGGGGCGGCGAGTAGTCCGTAAGGACTGCGGCACCCTTTAGGGTATGTCCTCTGACGACCCTAAATCCCGCCTAACGGCGGGATTTGTTTGTGTTAATACGGGAATAATGTGTAAAATGAGATTCAAAAAGTCAGAAAAATGTGTAAAATGAGATTTAGAAAGTCGGAAAAGTGTGTAAAATGTAGTGACAAATTAGCAGAAAAATGTGTAAATCGGGGTTTGACGGGGAGATTGGTGTAATATAAATAACGGGGCGTCGAGGACATGCCCTGAAGGGCGTCGCAATTCTGCTCGCCGACCCCTACATTTCCCCTATAAATTTTTGTGGGCAAGGCATTACAAATCCCGTTTTCTTCGGTATTTATGGCAATATTATCACAATATTATAAACCACGTCCGTAGGGGGCGACCTCCGGACGCCCCGCATAAATTACCTCATTTTTTGATGGGGCAACCCGCCGATAAACCCCAATTTGAAATACAACCAATGTGTGAAACCGCCGTCAACGAATCTTTGCAAATCGCATTCTTTAAAAAGGCAGCAGTCCGCAGGACTGCGACCATTTTTGAAATCTTTGATTTCAAAAATATAGGAAATCGCCTGCGGGTGCAACCCGCCAAATTTCAATTTATTATTTTCCCCTCATTCGTCACCTGCGGTGACACCTTCTCCCGAGGGAGAAGGCTTTATAATGCGCCCTTTCAAATCCATCAATTGCCGAAGGCGAGTAGTTATTGCCATAGGCAATAACTGCGGCAGTTGACAAAATCTATGATTTTGTCAACATATGATTCCCACAACTTCGTGCGTAGCACGAAACATCACTCGGCGTAGCCGTACATCACTTTGCTGTAGGCAAAACATCACTTCGTGCAAAGCACGAAACATCACTTTGAAATTCGCAAAGCGAATTTCAATCAGTCCTGATACTGAGAAGTAATACCCAGATACTCCTCCAGCGTCAGTCCGCTGTTATATACCTTGGTGGCAATATCCTTGCCTAAATATCTTACGTGCCAGGGCTCGTACATATAGCCCGTTATATGCTCCTTGCCCTTGGGGTATCTTATGATAAAGCCGTATTTGTGGGCGTTTGCCGCTAACCATTTTCCTTCTCTTGTATCAGCGAAGCTCTCTTCAAGGGAGTTCAAGTCAAAGGCAAGTCCGGTCTGATGCTCACTGTGACCGGGGCGGGCGGAATATCTGTCTGCATTCGCCTTACCGTCATTGCTTACGTATCTGTTATATATAGACGCCTGAGTATCATAATCACGGAAGCCTGAAAGCACGTAAAGTATAAGTCCCTCCTGTGCCGCCGCTGTCTGCATTTCGTCAAGGGCGTTATACGCCTCGTCATCCGTACCGGGATTGTAGATAGAAGGCAGAGCGTAGGTCTTATTGGCTATCAGAATGCCCTGAACGTAGGTTATACCGTCTATCACCTCAATGCCGCTTACAGGCTTTGAGGATTCGGAGCTGTTGTCCGATTCATTGCCTGAGCTATTTTCCGAGGACGTACCCTCTGAAGAGGTATCCTCCTCAGGCTTGCTGTTTTCCTCAGGCTTTTCCGTTATAACAAAGGGATCTATGACTGTCACCTCTATATAAGCTACAACTGTGTTATCTCTGGCATAATACGCCTCGATAGTGCAGGTGCCGACGCTCTTTGCGGTTATCATTCCCTCGTTTGTAACCGAAGCTATTTCAAGGTCGGTAGTATAATATATAGCCTCCTTGTCGGTAATATTACCAGGAGTCATAATAAGCTCGCTGTTATATTCCTGACCTATCTCTAAGGTTATCTTCTCCTCGGAAAACTTCATACTTTCGGGGTACACAGCACCCATAACGCTGACGCTGAGCTTTACTGACAAGCCCGAATTCTTATCGGTTGCCGTGATCTCTGCCGTACCCTCGCTGACGCCCGTTATTTCACCGTCTGCAGATACCTTTACTATATTTTCGTCACTGCTTGACCACTGAAGCTGGGTTACCGCCGTTTCGGGTGTAGCTGTCACAATCGGCTTATATCCGCCGCCAATTGCAATTTCCGTAACGTCCTTATCTAAAGAAAGCGTCTTTGCAAGCTCAGGTCTTTCAACGATAACGTCACAGCTTGCGGTAAGCTCTCCGTATTTTGCGGTTATAACTCCGTCGCCGCCTGATATTGCGGTTATAGTGCCGTCCTTTTCAAGTCTTACTGCTCTGCCGCTTACCTCAATGGTGACCTCTTTTTCCATTCCCGCAGGCTCCGTCACTATGGGTACGGCTCTGTTTTCGCCTATCTTCATAGTAATTACGTTGCTGCTGAATTTTATAGCCTCTATCTTCTTACCGCCTGAAGTCAGAAGCACTATGCCGATGATTATGCAAAGCACCACAAGGGCGATTATCACGCCGCCTATTATCGTGCTGTTAAGCTGGGAGCTCTGCTTTTTTGCCTTCCTCTTCTGTACCTGTGTGGAAGGAGCAGTCCGCCTTACCTGTGCCGCTTTCTGCTCCCGGGCTTCAGGTCTTTGTCTTGTTACCGTAGTCTGAGCCTCACGGTTGCGGTTTCTTTTACTGAACATCTCCGCCAGCTCGTCCTTCTGTCTGTATGTAGTCTTGTTATCTTTCATTGAAATACTCCGTTCTTAAAACGCTTTTTTCATTTCTTATCTTCGGAAATCCGTATATACAACGTATACACTATAATTATATCACAGACTGAACAAATTTACAACTATTTTTAACATACTCCTTTTACTCTTCCGATATTGACAAAACCCTTCTTTTGTAGTAAAATAATGTTAAGTATCGTACTATATTTTATATAATATAGCCTTGTCAGAAAAAGGATCGGAGGAATGGCTTATATGCATATAAAGAAATATATCAGAAAAACCGCAATATGCCTTATTGCCATTGCGACAGGCATTATGTCCCTCACCGCCTGCGATCAGAAGATAACCACCTTCCGTAACGACAGCAGTAAGCAGGATCAGGAAAGCGGCACAGTAACCTCCCAGTACAAAAAGGAAGAGCTGACAACAGAAAATATCACTCTTACCGTGTGGGAATCTGCAGACGGCCCTGACAAATGGATACAGCAGGCAGGCGAAAAATTCACAGAGATATACCCCAACATAAAGATAGAATTCTACGAAGCGGATATTGCAAATTCCTTCTATATGTTAAGAACGGGAGAATACGATATACCCACCGCCGACTTATTCGGTGCGCCCCACGACAGAACGGCGCAGATGGTGGAAAGCGATATAATCCTGCCGGTAAAGGACTATGAGGAGGTTACCACAAATACCCTCTCCTCCGCCTACAAGCATCTTTTCTATAATGACGTGATGTACGGCTATCCCACCTCCTGCGAGACCTACGCCTTATTCTACAACAAGAAATTCATATCAGAGGACAAAATACCCGACACCTGGGATAAAATGCTCTCCTTCTGCGAAAGCTTCCCCCAGAACTTCCCCGACAAGTACGGCTTTTTGTTCCAGTGCAATGCGATATATTACACCCAGCTTTTTATGACCCGTGACGGCAATCAGCTTATGAGCGGTACAGCTCATACGGGACTTATGACAAAGAGCGCAATTCAGGGTATGGAGCTTATGCAGAGCTTTATCCCCTACTTCCCTGAAAATGCGATAAAAATGACCTTGACCGATTACGAGGAAGCGTTCCTTCAGGGCAAAGCGGCAATGCTGATTAACGGCCCCTGGTTCATACCCCCTGCAGACGCTTCGGAGGTTGAATACGGCATAGCGCCGCTACCCGCCTTTGGCGAAGGTGAAGAGGAGGCTCTCTCCTTATCGGGAGTACGTGGTATGTTTATCTACAAGGGTACAAAGCACCCCGACGAAGCCGCCGCCTTTGCAAAATTCCTCACCACAAAGGAGATGCAGGAATTAAGGCTTCAGCTGACGGGCGCACTTCCATCCGCTAATATCAGCATAGATAACAAGAGCACTTCAGCCTTCCTCTATCAGCTTGAGCATTCCTACGCTTTGCCGAACAGTGCGGATATGGAGAATTTCTGGGCGTACAGCGGCACCTTCTGTGAAGAGATATGGAATGGTGCAGACGCAGGCGAGGCACTTGCAAAGTATGACAGATATATTGCTACCGGCAGTACGGAGGGCTACACCCCGATGCCCTCAGGCTACTCCACTAAAACGAGAACCGCCGACAGCAGTACGGACAGCGAAAGCACAGAAAGCGAATAATCCCATAAGAAAGGTTTCAATCTAAAATGCCGGAAAATAAAACAGATATAAATAACGGCTTATCCGAAAAGGACGTAGCTACCCGTGTAGAAAAAGGACTCATAAACGGAGATTTCAACATCCCCAGCAAATCAATAAAGCAGATTTTTAAAGACAACTGTCTCACCTTCTTTAACTTCTTGAACGTTATACTTGCCTTATTCATTGTATTAGTGGCAATAATGGAAGGCAATATTGCAGAGCTTAAAAACTGCCTTTTCTTAGGCGTTATCCTCTGCAATACCGCAATAGGTATCTTCCAGGAGATACGCTCCAAAAAGGCGGTAGATAAGTTAGCTCTTATTTCCGCACCCAAGGCAAAGGTACTGCGTAGCGGCAAGGAGGAAACTGTAGCGGTAAAGGACATCGTAATGGATGACCTTATGATACTTGGGGCAGGCAATCAGGTATGCTCCGACTGTATCGTACTGCAGGGCGAATGCGAGGTAAACGAATCCCTTATCACAGGTGAAAGCGATCCTATCATAAAGAAGGAGGGAGATGAGATCCTCTCAGGCTCCTTCGTTATCTGCGGCGACGTAAAGGCGCAGGTTATCCGCATCGGTGCCGATAACTATGCAAATAAGATTACCAGCGGTGCAAAGTACATAAAGAAGAACAAGTCCGAGATGTTAGGCTCTATAAACTACGTGCTTAAAGTAATCGGTATCTGCATAATCCCTATGATACTGCTTATGTTCGGTAAAGAGCTTTTACTGAGCAAAAGCTCCTTACCCCAGGCTATCGTAAGTACGGTATCCTCCATTATCGGTATGATACCCGAAGGTCTTGTGCTTATGGCAAGTATGGTACTTGCGGTAAGCGTTATAAGACTTGCCACAAGAAAGACTCTTGCCCAGGATTTATACTGTGTTGAGACTCTTGCAAGAGTAGACGTACTCTGCCTTGACAAGACGGGTACTATCACAGAGGGCAGTATGGAGGTAACCGACGTAATCTCCCTTGACGGCAATAATTACGACAACGCCCTCACAGCACTTATGAACGCCCTTCACGATCACAACCCCACCTATGATGCGGTTAAGGAAAAATACAGCGGCACTACCGACTGGGAAACAGTATCAGCTATCCCCTTCTCCTCCGCTAAAAAATGGAGTCTTGCATCCTTCAAGGGCGAGGGTACTTATATTATGGGTGCGGCGGAATTTATCTTAAAGCACCAGCTTACAGAAGAACTTAAAAAGCTTATCGAAGAGCATTCCACAGGCGGCTACAGAATTATTCTTATCGCCCATTCGGAAAACGAGCCTGATATGGAAAATAAGGATCTTCCCGACTGCATCACTCCCGTGGCTCTTATAAAGATCAGCGACAAGATAAGAAAGGAAGCGCCCGACACCTTAGAATTCTTTGCAAAGCAGGGCGTTGACATCCGCATTATTTCAGGTGATAACCCCGTTACCGTTTCAGGCGTTGCAAAGCGTGCGGGACTTGTCAATTACGATAGCTACGTTGACGCCTCTACCCTTACGACCGACGAGGAAATTCACGAAGCGGCAAAGAAATACAAGATTTTCGGCAGAGTTACCCCCTACCAGAAATTAGAGCTTGTAAAGGCGCTTAAATCCGAAGGTCACACGGTAGCTATGACAGGCGACGGCGTAAACGACGTACTCGCCCTTAAAGAATCCGACTGCTCGATAGCAATGCAGTCAGGTAGTGACGCCGCGCGAAACGTATCAAATATCGTACTTTTAGACAGCAACTTCGCATCAATGCCTCATATCGTGGCAGAGGGCAGACGCAGTATAAACAACATCGAGCGTTCAGGCATACTGTTCTTATCCAAGACGGTATATTCCTTCTTAGCGGCACTTTTATTCTGCTTTGTCCCCTTTGCATATCCTCTTCAGGCAATTCAGCTTACGGTAATAAACGTATTCACAAACGGCATACCCTCCTTCTTACTCGCCCTTGAACCGAATTTCGATATTGTAAAGGGCAAGTTTATAGAAAACGTACTGCCGAAATCCATAATCTACGGCTTTGTGGTGGCATTAAACTTTATCGGTATAGTCATTGCAAGATACTTAACCACAAGTACGGGTATAATTCCGCAGGAGGTATTCGATCCGCAGATTCAGACTCTTACTATGATGACGATGGCGGTTTCTGCCTTTGTAATTCTCTTTAAGGTGTGCATCCCCTTAAAGGCGTGGAAGATAGGTCTGCTGGGCTTCCTTATAGGCGGCTTTGCGCTGGCTACCTTCATACTGAAGGATTTACTGCTGGATTTACAGCCCCTTTGCTTCGAGATGATAATAGTTCTTGTGATACTGGTTGTTATAAGCCTCGGCTACGGCGTATTATCACAGATTTATGAAAAGAAATGGATAAAATTCATTCTCGGCATACAAACTAAAGCAGGACAGCTTCTTGATAAGCTTTTCGGCAAGAAGGCGGGAAAGGAAACAAATTGACAAAGACAACTGTAGAAATATTCAGCGACGGAGCCTGCAGCGGCAATCCCGGGCCGGGCGGCTACGGAGCAATACTGCGCTGGAAGGGTAAGGAAAAGGAGCTTTGCGGCGGCGAAAAGCACACCACCAACAACCGCATGGAGCTGACCGGCGTTATCGAGGCGTTATCGGCTCTGAAATACCCCTGCAAGGTGATACTCACCACCGACAGCAAATACGTACTTGATTCGGTAACCAAGGGCTGGGTATACGGCTGGAAGAAAAACGGCTGGAAGAAATCCGACAAATCCCCTGCCTTAAACGTTGATTTATGGGAAAGGCTTTTAGAACTCCTTGAAATTCACGAGGTGGAGTGGAACTGGATAAAGGGACACGCAGGACACCCCGAAAACGAGCGTTGCGACCGCCTTGCGGTGAAGATGAGAGATTATTATGCCGCAGGCGGCATGTAAAATCTGCGTTGCAGATTTTAAGTGATATCCTGCCTTTGGCAGGATGATATCGAAACCGTTGGTTCCGGTGATATCAAATCCTTCGGATTTGGTGATATCGCTCCTTCGGAGCGGTTACGGTATCAATTGCCGTAGGCAATTGATGGATTTTAAAGAATGCTCCAAAGGACGCCCTATGAAAAAAGAAATGAAACAATATCTTCTGCGTTGCAGATTTTAAGTGATATCCTGCCTTTGGC
>JAFTVY010000091.1 GCA_017465545.1 Ruminiclostridium sp. | reverse complement strand
GAATCTCCGTATAGGAGGTTTCCATACTGAACTTTCTTTTCTTACCGATGATAGTAAATGCCGCTTTTTCTACGATTCTGTACTCCATAATTGTACCACCTTCCAGACTAAGTTTAATTCTTATAGGAGCAAAGCTCTTTATACTTGCTCCCTTTTCCTTAGCAGCAGAAGGGGAAATTCCGTGAAACTTTGTAAAGGCTCTCGTAAAGCTGTCAGGGGATTCGTAACCGTATTTTATAGCAACGTCAATTACCTTCGTATCCGCCTTTGACAGTTCTTCAGCCGCAAGAGCAAGCCTTCTGTTCCTGATATACTCGCCTACGGTAAAGCCGCACAGGATACTGAATATCTTCTGAAAATAGAAGGGCGAGACGTAAGCCTTTGCAGAAATATCCGCAATATCAAGCTCTTCTGTGAGATTGTCTTCAATGTACTGTACCGCACTTTGTATGCCGTCTATCCAGCCGTTCATATATGCACGTCCTTTCTCTTCTGCTGTAGCTATATTGTAGCACAGATTTTACAGAGTATCCCGACTTTTTGTGTCTTATAAAGTATGGTTACTTACGGAAAGGCTTATCAAAAGAGCCTATCTCTATAAGATTTCCTTCGGGATCGGCTATATAGCAGGTGCGCTGTCCCCAGGGTTCTGTTTCAGGCGGTAACACCGAAACTGCACCCTTTGAAATTGCATCCTCATAAGCCTTATCAACTTCAGCAAAGGTATCAACGTAAAGAGCGATCTCAAAGTGCCCGTTAAGCCCCTTTATGTACTCATACTTACGGCTGGTCATCTTTTCAAAGTCATTTCTGCCGTAAAGTAAAAACAGGGTGTCATCCTTTATAAGATACACGTTTGAGGTGTTCTCGTCCTCCTTTATTTCAAAGCCGAGAACGTCACGGTAAAATCTTATCATTTTACCCATATCATTTACAAATAAACCAAAACCGTCTAATTTCATCGTTGTAATTCTCCTTTTTTAGTCTTCGTACAGCTCACCGCTGTTTTCTTTATTAAGTGTACCATCAAGCTCAATCATCAGAAATTTCGTAAGTGTTGTTACTACGGGACGGTGTAATGTTCCTTTGGGCACAATAATAAACTCTCCGCTTTTCACGGGAATAAGACCTTCCTCAGTTTCGAGGCTGAATTCGCCCTCAATCACGTAGAAAAGCTCGTCGGAATGCTCATGAACGTGAAAATCAAGAGTCCTGTTTTCTACGTTTACAACGCTTAACACATTGCCGTTGAGTCTTCCTATCTTTTCGTAAACGTAAAGCTTATCCACCTTGTTCACTTCGTTCAGTAAATTTATCGGTTTCATATTTCCTCCTTTTTATTTATGGCATTTATTTTATCCCTGATACGAATAGAGGCCTCAATATGCATTATCCAGTGCCTTGATAGCGGCATCTGAATAAGACCTCTGACGTCCTTACCGCACCAGTAATCGATAAGCCAGTATGCCTCTTCCGACTCGCTTACAACCTCTAAAGATATAAGCTCCTTCTTCTTATCATCCGATATCTTCGCTTTTATATCCTCATAGGTCATAGCTTTTAAAATATCGCTTGTTGTCTTATCAACGTCACGGATGTAGTCATAAAGCCCGTCAATATCAAGCTTTGCGGAAAACTCGGCAATCTCATCGCATTTAAGCTCGTTTCCCGTTGTAATGATAGGAGAACGTATCAGATTCTTATAATCCTTTTCAAAGAAGATTTGCTTTCTTTCTGCAATAAGGGTATTTACTACAATGTCCTCAATACGGAATATATGCCATAAAGAATAGGCAATAGATTTACTGTGATAGCCGTTTGCGTTTTTATAAGGAACGGCTGAGAAATCCTTTTCCGATAATTCCTTGCGAAATGCAAGAATTTGTTCCATAAGCTTTTCACGAAGAAGCAAAAGCGTTGCTATCCCCTCATCAAAGCTATCCTTTTTCTTTAGCTGAAGCTGTATTGTTTTATTCAGCTCAGACCATTCCTTGTTCATAAATTCTCCTTTACCCAAAATCATTCCTTACAAATCCTTTTTAAAAATAGAAATTTGTTACTCACAGGCAATATAGATATCCATACTTTTTCCGTCGGTTTCAAAGCAAGGGATAACGTCTTCCCACACGTGCTTTAAGCCGTTTATCTGCATATATTCGTCAATCGCCTTATATCCGTTTGGTATCGTTACAAATGGATTGTCAAAGGGAGCTTCAATATGTATAGCCGCATATTTTTGTGCCTTCTGCTCCCTGATTTCAAGGCCGTCGGGAGTAAAAGCTTCGGGCAGTATCCAGGCGGCAGTATAGCCGTGCATATTATATACGTTTATCTGCTCCTGCGATAAAAAAGGGAAGTCCCAGCCGATAACCTTCGGATTATCAACGCCCTTTTCTTTAGCTATTTTATATATTCTGTCAAGTGCATCCCCCTCAGGATTAACACTGATTGTGGTGTACATCACGTAGCGGAATGCAGGTACTGTTTCAACTCTCAGGTTTGAGTAAGCCTCGTTAAACGTACCAAGCTCGTCACGGAAAAGGTTGTCAAGTGTGCAGTTAAAAAGTCGGCACAGCTCTATTGCCTTTTCGATTTCCGGCTTGCATTCATCGTTCTCCCATTTTGATACCGTCTGACGGGAAACGTCAAGCCTTTCTGCGATAGCTTCCTGTGTCATATTTTTGTTCAGTCTGCGTAAATACTGAAGATTTTTTCCAAAGCTCATATTTAATTATCCTTTCAGATTGTTATTGTAAGCTTACGGGATGATTATATCACAGCATAGATAGGTATTCCACCATAATACGCTTGTATTTTTCGGATTTTCCGCAACCTGAGGTTGACAAGCGATAGATCAGCATTCCTTGTACATAAATCCGATATATTCATTATCCATAAATCCGTTCTTGCGGTAAAAATGCGGTGCGGGTGCATACTTATTGGTGCAGAGCGTAAGTCCTGCAAGACTATGCTCCTTTACGTATTTTTCCGCTTCGTCTATCAGCATACTGCCGTAGCCCCTTCTCTGCACGTCGGGTGAAATAAACATCTCGTCAATATATAGCTCGCTATTATTCCACCATATCTTTTCGTGAGCAAATAAAGCTCCGATTATCTTTTCTTCTTCAATGATAACAAAGCCGACGAATTTCTTTGCTTCAGAATAATCTTCAAGATACGCCGTACCGGTTTCTTTAGTCCATCTGCATTGCCACATCTCGTTATTATATACCGCACAGAGAATTTCCGCACAAGCGGCTATGTCGGATTTCTGCATTTTTCTTATCATATAAAAGCTCCTTTTACGTATCTATTCTTGTTATCTCGCTGATAGCCTTGTTACGATAAAAAAGGTCATCTCTTTTTGTAAAGCCTGTCTTTTCCCAGAAGGCGTTGCCGTTTTCGTTTCTGTCAAACGCCACAAGAGCTATCTTATTTATACCGTTATTTTTCATTGCAAGAATAACGCAGTCAACTAATTTTGTGGCGATTCCTTGCTTTCTGCAAGCTTCCTTTACAGCCGTATGGTATATATATCCCCTTCGACCGTCATTGCCTGCTATTATAACACCGACTATTTCATTATCCTTTTCGGCAACAAAGCAGGTATCAGGATTTCTTTTCAAGAAACGCTCAATCCCTTCTTTTGAGTCGTCAAGGTTGTTCAGTCCCATCCCTTTACAGGAAAGCCATAAAGAATACACGTCGTCATAATCATTGATAGTCATAATTCGTACGTTCATTGTAATATCTCCTTTATCCCTTCATATGCCTTTAAATATTTTTCTGATATAAGCTTTAGCAATAAACGTCAGTTGCGATTACGCTCTTTACCTAATTGCTTTACGTAACCAAAAAATATATCGTGATGAACGGTTTTATCTTCCTCAAGACTCTTTTTATAGATAAGCTCGCTTATATTAAGCGATTCAAATATTTCTTCTTTTAAATCATCGTTTGTAATCGGGGTGTTGTAGGTTTTCTTAAGGCAATCATAAACAACGTATTGGGAGTCGTATTTATCAAATTTAAGAGTTGGCAGAAATACGTACGTTCCGTCTGTAAGTATATGAATTTCAATACTGTAATGCGTTTTTACAAAGCCGTGCATACTTTTGTATTTAGAATACTCCCGCCACGGAAGGTCGGCTTTTCGTTCTTTATTTGTGCGTTTGTCCTCCGGATTATCAGAGATAAAGCTGACAACGTTATCAATTGCAAAGCGGATATCATCTGCATTATACGGTGCTTTGACACAACAACAGAAATCTCCTGTCACATAGCCCGATTTACTTATAAGCATCGGTACAAAAAGGAGTCCTTCCTGGTCTGAATAATAAACGGCAAGCTCTTTTCTGAGCATATAGTTATAACAGTATTCAAGCGCAGATATAACACCTTTTCCAAGCTCTTCATCTGATACGTCGGAGGGATATTTTTCTCTTTCTATATAGCTGTAGGTCATTATTTCGTGATCGACGTAGGTTGAAGTGATGGTATACATACCGTCATTTTCCTTTGATATTATTACAGTCAAGCGCTTTTTCCAGGGTATGCTCTTATAACTATCCGATGGTACAAGGTCGGTATTATCGATATTATCAAGGCACTCCTTTACCTTTTTCCCGACAATCGAAGGCTCTGCTGAATATTTCAGCTTGTAAGCTATGCATATATCATCACCGCCGAAATAACGAACGTACATCTGTTTTCTGTCGCTTTCTACATAAACCGAAGGATAACTCATAACAAAAACTCCTTTATTTTCTTTTGTGCCGCTTTCCAGTCCCTTTGTGCATTGTCAATAACAACGCTTTTTATATCAAGCTCAGATAAGATCATAAGCTCTCTTTTCTGCCTTTCAATAAGGCAGTTTATATACCCGTCAAAGCCCTTTGCATTTATGCCTTTGCCGTATTCTCCGTTTATATGGTAGTCTATCACCGCATCAAGCCAGCCTTCCCGCTCCTGTGACGCCTTTTCTACCGACTGCCTTATATCATCGTTTTTAAGATAGATAACTACGGGATTTAAAGGCTTTATGATTTCTACAATTTGTGATATAAATTCGTAGGATTCGTCTATAGAAAATCCGAATCTCATCATAGTTTCACACATGGGATTCTGTAACAGTACACAGTTGAAAACGTGTATCGTATCATTATCACAGTTTCTGACAAAATCACGCCATTTGTCAACCATCACGGGTTTCTCTGTTTCAAAGGGCAGAAAGTCGTATACCTTGAATTTAAGTAGCTTATCAAATAATTCCCCCTGACATTCCGATAAAGGTATTATATACCCTCTTTCCGTTTTTGCAGAGAGGGAAAGTATTTTTTCCTGCTCTGCGGCAGAAAAATCTGCAAGGGAATTGTTATCAAGAAAGCTATGAAATTCATAATCCGCAGGATGATTTCCGCTACCTTCGTCCACAAAGCACACCTTGTGCTTTTCTTTAAGCACCTCCGCAACAAATGCTGACGTAGCGCTTTTGCCGGAGCAGGGAAGTCCCTCTATAATATAAAGTCTGTTGCTCATTTTTACCTCATTTTCTTTTGAAATCTATCCCAGCTTTTTTCGCCTGACTGCATAGATCTCTTGTCTGCAATCTGTATTGCTTATTGTCCTTTATAAAATGCGTTCCGCATTGTCTGAATTCAAAGGACACGTTTTTTCTGATACATTGCTCTCTTATATCCAGTACCCACGAATAGTCGAGAGGTCTTGCATTGTAGTCGGATTCTCCGCCCACAACGACAAGCTCAATATTATCAAGATATTTTTCAATATCGATTTTCTGTAGCAAGGGCTGGGCGGTAATGCACTTATGTTTTATCGGTAATTTACTGAAAATTTCAAGCTTATAATCGGCGTTTTTTTGATTTTCGATAGTACAGCAGACAACTACGTTGTCATATCCTTCGCCCCATCCTTGAGGGATACATTCCATAAATCTGTCAATACGCTTTGTAAGAAATAAAAAAGTGCAGTCCTGCCGTTCTTTTATCATCTGCCAGCATTCGCTGCGCCACTCGTCCGCCTCTTCTATAAGAAAATCGGTAGAAAAACAGGTATATACTATTCCTGATTTCATCTTATAATTGCCGTTTTTCAGGCGTTCTACAGGCTTTCTGAAATCCTTGGTTTTTATAATAAGGCTTGTATCAACATTCCGCTTTGCGTCCCCTTTATGTATATAACAATGCAGACAGCCTTCGCTACATTTTTTACACCCTCGCCACGGATTCCACATAGACATAGCTTATTCTCCTATGATTCTGTAATAGATTCTGGCTTCTTCACCGTAAATATCGATTCTGCTTTCTATATAGGTAAAACCATATTTTTCGTATAATCCGATATGGTCGGTAGCAATATATACCCTTTTATAGCCTTGCTCTTTCGCTTTATTGCAGGCGTAGTCAATAAGACTTCCGCTGTAGCGGTTGCCACGGTACTCGGGTGCAGTAAATACAAAGCCTATCCACGGAAAAAGCGTATCATCCTTTATACAGTCCCTTTGGCTAAGCGTACAGAAGGAAACGATTTTCTCTCCGTCAGCCATAATATAAAGACTGCCGTTGCCGAGCAATTCGTTAAATTTATCCTGCTCCACTAAATCGGCAAGGAACTTTGCCGCTCCCCAGTCACAAAGACGGATTCTCTCTGCCCATACCTTCTGCTCGCCGATAGTATTAAGCTCAAGTATTTCCATCAGCCGTATTTCCTCTCTAATTCTTCGATAGTCGGTTGCTTTTCCTCAAGATGATACTCCTTGCCGTAAGCGTCACGATCAAGGAATTTATGAGTATAAAGCTCACGGCGGAGCGTTGCAGGATCGTTAAAGGTATGCCAGTGACCGAGCAGGGCGTTGACCTCTTTTTCTGTATAGCTTTTTCCCTGCTCGAATTTTTCCGACAGGTAGATAAGCGCATATAATTTCATTTTTCTTTTTGACGGATAGGCTGTAAGTCTGCCCTTATCGTCAAGAAAGCTTTTTAATATCTGTTCCATTTTACATCTCCGGTAGTCTTGAATCCATATTGAATATAAGCGTCCATTTATTATCCCGATTTTCCCAGGTAGAGGTTACGTGAAAAAGTCCCGCCATATCGGAATATTCAGGTGTAGCGGCAATAGTTCTGACGATATAATGCACCTGAATCACGTTATCAGATTCAAGGACAGTTTCAAAATCCTTTATTTCATAAGAAGCTATTCCGAAATCCCCGATAAAGCTCCCGTATTCTGCTCCGCTACAGCGGTAACCACCGCAGACCATTACCGCATCCGCTGAAACAAGCCCGGCAAAAGCGGTTTTGTCGCCGTCCTTTGCCGCTTGCCACATTTTTTCTTCATATTGTCTTATATCTGTCATTTTTTCTTCTCCTTCGGCTTTGGTAGTTCGTCGTATATTGCTTCAAATAGTTCCTTCAGAAATTCCTTATCGTCTACGTTTTCACACAAAAGCATATCCTTTGCACCTTCATAGGGTGGCTCGTAAACTGCGT
>JAFTVY010000014.1 GCA_017465545.1 Ruminiclostridium sp. | reverse complement strand
CGTTTTCATCGGTATTTATGGCAATATTATCACAATATTATAAACCACGCCCGTAGGGGGCGACGTCCTCGACGCCCCGCATAAATTTCCGCATTTTTGATGGTGCAACCCGCCGACGAATTTCAATTTGACGGGGTTACACCTCATCCGTCAAATGACACGGAGTGCCATTTGACACCTTCTCCCGAGGGAGAAGGCTTTATAATGCACCTTTTAAAATACATCCGACGAAGTCGGATACCTTAACATTTGCCGTAAGGCAAATACATCATTTGGCGTAGCCATGCATCACTCGGCAAAGCCGTGCATCATTTCGTGCAAAGCACGAAACATCACTTTGAAATTTGTCTCCGACAAATTTCAATTTACCGATCGTTATCCCACGAAAAATGTTTCCGTTATCTCCTCTTCGGTCATTCCTGATTCGGAGAGCATAAGAGCGGAATAAAAGCTCATTCCCGTGCTGTCACCGATTCCCTTTGTTTTGAAGCTATAGAGATTCTGGGAGCGGGACATTTTAAAATTCACCGAAGGGATATCAAAAAGCCTTATGAACTGATAACCCGACATATTTATATTACAGCATTTAAGACTTAAAACGTTGCCGTTTTCGTCAGTCCTTATATCGGTTATCATACTGTCGCTTACGGGTGGAATTATAAGAGTCGGGAAGGCTGAGAGAAGCTTTTCTGCAATGCCGTTTTCGGTAAGCTGGCATTCTCCTTCATAAAATTCGTTATACTTGTCCTTGCCGCAGTAAAGCTTTTTTATACAGGGCATATCAGCTGTATTTTCGGGTGAGATAAGCATCCCCGATGAGAGCGGACAGACGGGCAGAAATCGGCTTTTTGCAGGCTGTGACAGAGCGTAGTCGGCGGCTTTTTCGGCAGACTGAAGATAATAAGGATAGTCGTTGCCGAAATAAATTGACGCCTCGGTGCAGTCCATAAAATATATAGCAGGGAAGCTTTTTCTTGACAGCTGTCCCTTTGAATTTAAATAAGTAACCGAATCCTTTATACAGCAGGCGGCACAGTTTATCCCCGCCTGCTGTTTTTCCGTCGGGGGCTTATTGAGTACAGTCATATTGTACATTATGCAACCGGTGACAAAATCTCTTGCAGAATAGCTTTTGCCACAGTATTCCAACGTTTCGGGCAGAGGGGCGTTTTCCTTCATATTACGCTTTATTTCGGGCAGAAATATCAGTAAAATCAGGGAAACAGCCAGTAAAAAAGCTAAAAAAATTATAATCGGAAGGGGATGCGATTTTTTCTTCATAAGCTCTGTACCTTTCTTTTATCCGTAAAATGAAATTTTAAATCCTGCATATTGCAAAATCCGGAAGGCTGTCGGTTTTGATTGCATATATAATATATAATAGTAAAAAGTGGCGGAAAAAGGAGTGCCTAAAATGAAATATTCCTTCATTTACCTTGCAAAATGCTTGACTTATCGGCTTTGATGTTATATAATATTATGGAATAGGTGTTTTTAGACGGAAAAACCGATAAAAACTTTATTATATAAAACAAAAACAGGAAAGAAAGACAACAAAAACAGACGAAAGGGAGACAGAATATGAACGAAAGATTCCAGAGCTTATGTCAGGATTATGTAAAGCAGACGGCTATAGATCCTGCACTCTACGATAAATACAGAGTAAAGAGAGGACTTCGTAACAATGACGGAAGCGGTGTTGTTGCAGGTCTTACAAACATCTGCTGTGTACACGGCTACGTGCTTGACGAGGGCGAAAAGCGTCCTGCAGAAGGTCAGCTTATCTACAGAGGCTATGATATAAAGGATCTTGTAGAGGGTAAGACGAAGGATGACAGATACGGCTTTGAAGAAATTGCATATCTTCTGCTTTTCGGCAATCTGCCTGACAGAGAGCATCTTGAAGACTTCCAGAAGCTTGTAACCCACTACCGCACGTTACCCCCCTACTTTGCAGAGGACGTGCTTATGCGTTGCCCTTCTGCAAACATAATGAATAAAATGGCACAGTCGGTGCTTGCTCTTTATACCTACGATAAGGAGCCTGAAAACAAGAGTATGGAAAGCGAAATGCTGAAGGCTATTTCCGTTATCGCAAGACTTCCTGCAATAATGGTTGCGGCATATCAGGTCATGAGAAGATACCTGCATAATTCCAGTATGATCATGCACCCCATAAATCTTGACGAGAGCCTGGCAGAAAGCATACTTTCAACGCTCCGTGACAACAGAGAATATACCAAGGAAGAGGCAAAGCTTCTTGACCTTTGCTTAATGCTCCACGCTGAACACGGCGGCGGTAACAACTCCACCTTTACCTGCCGTTGCGTAACCTCATCAGGTACCGACGCCTACGCTTCTTATGCGTCAGCTATTTCCTCCCTCAAGGGACCCCGTCACGGCGGTGCCAATATCAAGGTTATGGAAATGCTGGACTGCATTGAAAAGGGCGTGAAGAACTGGGAGGATGACGGCGAGGTAGCCGACTTCCTGCGTAAGATTTTAAGAAAAGAAGAAAACGACCACAGCGGTCTTATCTACGGTATGGGACACGCTGTATATACCCTCTCCGATCCCAGAGCGGTAATCTTAAAGAAATCCGCTATGGAGCTTGCAAAGGGAACTGAAGTAGAGGCAGAATTCAGACTGCTTGACAAGATTGAGCAGATGACTCCCCAGCTTTTTGCAGAAAAGAAGGGCGACATCAAGACAATGTGTGCAAACGTTGATATGTATTCAGGTCTTGTATATAAATTACTTGGTATTCCTACAGAGATGTATACAGCCCTCTTTGCCTGCGCAAGAATGCCCGGCTGGTGCGCTCACCGTATGGAAGAAATCGAGAACGGCAAGAGAATCATGCGTCCCGCATATAAGACTCTTATCAAGAACAGAGATTATATCGCACTTGACGAAAGATAAGAAGGTTTACTGATGATAAAAAAGATACTTGGCAACGGAAAATCGCTTATTGCAGGCGTTCTTGCACTGGTTGTGCTGACAGCCTTCAGAATGCCGGTACTGCTTAACGGCATTGACTACACGGACGGACTTAACGGACTCTACAGACCTGAAGGCGACGTCTGTAACGTCATATTCTATATTCTGCTTGTCGTTATGATGGTACTTATAACCTTTGCGGCGGTTATGGATATAAGAAACCCCGAAAAGGACTATGAGACGAAGATAGGCGGACGTGGACTTACCGCTATCGGTGCGGTTCTTATTGCAACGGGCGCGCTTCAGGCTGTGCAGGTCGTGAACGAATTCACAACGGGAATCGATATCTTTTCCTTTTTCCTGATTATGGGCTGTGTGGCTCACGTTGTGGGCGGCGTTATTATAGCTTCTGCGAAGGCGGTTCATCCCGCACATTCTGTGATTGCCATTGCGGTGGTAGTGTCACAGATAGGTCAGATGATAGAATTCTATATGGATAACTTCCTTATTGCAAAGACACCCCAGAAGCTTATGATGATGCTTTTCCTTCTGTCCTCCACCTTCTTCTGGATCTATTTCGGCAGAATTCTGGCAGGGGATAAGAAATTCCTTCCTAAGCTGTTTTGCGTAGCAGGTGGCTTTTTCTCCACGACACTTGCTCTTTCCTTCCTCATATCAAGCTTTTTACTGCTTGGTATTGACGGAGAAAAGTGGATACTGCTGTCCTACGTTCCGGGGCTTTCCCTTATACCCGCTATGCTGATACCGGGCGTTAGTGCCGCCGTGGTACTTCTGTCAGGGGCAAAGGACAAGGAACAGGTGCAGACACAGTCTGTAGCTGAAAATGAAAGCGGCAAAGAGGAATAAGTAAGACAATAAAAAAGAAGAAAGGAGCGGCTATTTGTATGACGGCTATGCGACGATACGGTATAAGGATAATATTAAGCCTTTGCCTTGTTTTATCGGCAGTGCTTAACAGTGGCTGCTCTATAAATTTTTCAATGGGCGATATGCTGACAGCTCCGAAGCTTACCGACGAGCAGACCGAGATTTATAACGCCCTTACCGAAAGCGCAGGGCGTGTGAATCTCAGATACCCCAGAATGGGCGACTACCGAAGCGCCTTCGTAATGATGAATCTTGACAACGAATACAGCAACGAGGCTATAGTATTCTACGAATCCACCCTTGATATAGACGGTGCCAACCCTGCGGGAAATCCGATAAGCAGACTGCGTATCTGCTTTCTTGACAAGGACGACAACGGAAACTGGCGCAGTATGTACGAGATACCCGCCGAGGGTACCGACGTGGACTCGGTCAGCTTTTCAAATCTCGGCAGTGACAAGCTGAGAATAATAATCTCCTTTACCGTGCTTAATTCCGCTGATAAGATAGTATCGGTGATAGATTATGGCGACGGCATCGCAAGAACGCTGTACAAGGTCTCCTGCGCAAGCTATATGATACACGAATTTACCCGTAAGGGAGAAGAGGATCTGCTGTGCTTCGGCAGGGACAAGGAAACCAAAACAGCGGTATTTTCCGCCTTTGGCTGTAACAAGCAGGGCGATTTTGAAAGACTGTACAACAGCCTTCAGTTGACGGGCGAGATTGCCGATTTCGGCAGAATCTCCGTAGGCGAATGTCTGTCAGGTGGCGAAGTAAAGAAGTGCCTTGCGATAGATTATCTGAAATCCGAAAATTTCTATGGCACGGAGATGGTGTATTTTACCGGCAGAAGCATTGTTTTGGCAGATACCTTTGTCCGTGACGATAACGGACAGAGCAGTTATACAAGAAGGCTCAACAGCTATACGCCTATTATATATTCGGGGGACGCCGACGAGGACGGAATACTTGACGTACCGGTAACAAAGCCACTCCCCGGTTATGAAAATCTGACTGTCCCCGAGCAGGTGAATGCGGTGGTATGGTACAGACAGGAGGCGGAGAGCATAGAAAAAGCTCTCTATACCTTTATTGATCCCAACAAGAATTATATGCTGTGTTTCCCCGGCAGATGGGAGGGAATGGTGACTGCAACGGTAAACGCTACGGATAACGAGGTCACCTTCTGGAAAACTGCTGAAGAGATAAATCTTGTAGATTACGCTCTGCTTTCTATCCGTGTTGTGAGAAGCGCAGACGAGGGAGCAAAGCAAAAGCGTGACAACGCTAAAAAGGACGGCTTTGAGGTCTACTTTGAGGATGACGAAAAAACCGTATTTATAAAAAATACCGTGGGCGAGGGACTGCCCCTTACCGATGCAGAGCTGAAGGTTGCGCTCAGGGTGAGATGGACGGGAAGCGAAGAGCCCTACCGTCTGTACTGAGAAAGGAGACGCTATGAAAAGAATACTTGTATGCGAGGACGAGGATGCGATCCGTGACTTTGTGGTAATAAGCCTCAGAAGATCGG
Organism: Ruminiclostridium sp.; assembly: GCA_017465545.1. Classification (GTDB taxonomy): domain Bacteria; phylum Bacillota; class Clostridia; order Oscillospirales; family Ruminococcaceae; genus Ruminiclostridium_E. The sequence goes on along the minus strand of JAFTVY010000014.1, from coordinate 25,041 downwards.
GATATGACGTAATAGACGTCTGCAATGCGGCGCAGGCGATGGACGCCTACGTGCATTACGGCGGTATGATAGACGTGGCGCTTCTTGACATAATGATGCCGGGAATGGACGGTACCGAGCTTTGCCGCTGGCTGAGACAGAAAAGCGATACGATGGGTATTATAATGCTGTCTGCCAAGAGCCAGGAGGTGGACAAGGTACGTTGCCTTACCGAGGGTGCTGACGATTACGTGACAAAGCCCTTTTCTCCCTCGGAGCTTGTGGCAAGAGTTGACGCAATATACAGAAGGGTGCATTTAAGCAGTGCAAGAAGCGAGGAACAGAGAATGACTCTCGTTTCAGGCCCCTTTTCGATAAATACCAAAAGCCGTATTTTTACTAAAAACGGCGTACAGATAGAAATTACCCAGGTTGAGTATCAGCTGCTGGAATACTTTATGGAAAACTCAGGCTCTGCTCTCGACAGAAAGAGCATACTTACCCATATCTGGGGCGAGGATTATTTCGGTGACGATAAGATAGTTGACGTAAATATAAGAAGGCTACGTATGAAGATAGAGGAAAACCCCTCCGAGCCAAGATATATTTCCACCATCCGTGGCTTTGGCTATAAGTGGTGTGTTGACGAGCTTGTAGCGTCGGGAGAGCTTAAAACGGCAAGGGAATAAACAGTTCTGATACTATGAAGGGAGGTTACAGTCTTGGCAAGAAGGAACACCATTGCGAACAAGTGGTTTTTAAAATGCTTCAGTGCGGTACTGGTCGTTCTTGTACTGCTGGATATTGTACTCTACTTTGTATTCAGGAGCTACTATTACAGCTCGGTTGAAAGTATATTAAGAGGCGAGGCAAACGTAATCTCCACCGTGCTTACAAGATATTATACAGGTTCAGGCGGTAGCTCTGCCTACAGTAGCGAAATCAGAAGAACCATCGAGGGCTTTGACAAAAAGGACAGAATGGAGCTGATGATGATAAACGAGGAGGGCAGAGTGACTATCACCAGTAGCGGCTTTACACCTGCTACCGCCCACAAAATGCCCGACTACGAGGCCGCCCATCAGAACGGCCAGGGAGTAGGCACCTACAACGGACACCAGAGCAACGGCGAAAAAATTATGGCGATAACGGTAATGCTCGATATACCCGACGATAACTATTGTGCGGTGCGGGTAGTGACCTCGCTGTCCAAGGTGGACGTACAGCTGGGTATGACTATGCTGTTTATTGTGGCTGTCAGCGGCGGCGTTATCCTGCTGATGCTTACCTTAGGACTTTACTTCATCAAGTCCATCGTTATCCCTTTAAGAAAGATAAGCGGCAATGCACAAAGAATAGCAAGAGGCGATTTCAGCGTGCATATCGATGAAGAAAGCGACGATGAATTAGGCGAGCTGTGCCACGTATTCAACTATATGGCGTCGGAGCTGAAAAACTCCGAAAGCATAAAGAACGATTTTATTTCCTCGGTATCCCATGAGCTACGTACTCCTCTTACAGCGATAAAGGGCTGGAGCGAAACGGTAGCGGAGAATCTTGACGACAAGCAGACCGCTAAAAAGGGTATGAGGGTAATATCCGAGGAGACGGGAAGATTATCCGATATGGTGGAGGAGCTACTGGACTTCTCCCGTATGCAGGGCGGCAGATTCTATCTCAATAAGGAGAATATGGATCTGTTCGCAGAGCTTACCGATGCGGTGATAATCTATTCCGAAAAGGCAAGACTGGAAAACAAGACTATTTTATACGATGAGCCCCAGTCGGTAGTAACCATCTACGGCGACAGAAACCGTATAAGGCAGGTATTTATAAATATTATAGACAATGCGATAAAATATTCCGCTGAAGGCGGACAGATAGCGGTCTCGGTAATCATTGACAAGGACGAGGTAACTATTGCGGTAGAGGATGACGGATGCGGTATAGCGGAAAATGACCTTGCTAAGATAAAGACGAAATTCTTCAAGGCGAATAATACCGTAAGAGGCTCGGGTATCGGTCTTGCGGTTGCGGATGAGATTATTACGGCGCATGGCGGTACACTTGAAATAAAGAGCGAACTCGGCAAATACACAAGAGCAGAAATAACTCTGCCGATGGTGGTATAGAGATAAACGGCAAAGCCGACAGAATATAAAGAAAGGTACAGATATGGCAAAGGAAAAGACAAAGGAAAAATTCAAGACAAGAGTAGGCGGTCAGGCACTTATCGAGGGCGTAATGATGTTAGGCCCCGAAAAGGGTGCAATGGCGGTAAGAAAGCCTGATAAGACCATCTATATAGAAGAATGGGACAGAAAGGAAAAGAAGTGGTATAACAAAGCTCCCTTTATAAGAGGCTGTATTAACTTCGTGTCCCAGCTCCTTGACGGATACAAATATATCAACAAATCCGGTGAGATAAGCGGTATGTTTGAGGAAGAGGAAGAGGATAAGAAAAAGAAGAAGGAAAAGGCGGCAGAAGAAACGGCTACCGAAGTAACCGAAGCGGCAACGCCTGAACGGATTGAAGAAAAGGCAGAAGAGATTTCCGAGGCAATAGCCGAAGAAAAATCCGAAGAAGCCGAAGAGGTAAAAACTGAAGAAGCCGAAGAAATAAAGACGGAAGAGAAGAAAGAGGAAAAGGACAACTCCGCTCTTAATTCCGTGCTGATGATAATTTCCTCAATTCTCGGTATAGGTCTTGCGCTGGTGCTTTTCATAGTTCTGCCTACCCTTATAACAACGGGTATCGATGCGATAGTACCTGCGGATATATCCCCCTTCCGTTCCCTTATAGAGGGCATTGTAAAGATACTTCTGTTTATAGGCTATCTGTGGCTTACAAGCCTTATGGACACTATGAAAAGATTATATCAGTATCACGGTGCAGAGCATAAGACTATATTCTGCTATGAGCATGGCGAGGAGCTGACTGTTGAGAACGTAAGAAAGTACAAGCGTTTCCACCCCAGATGCGGTACAAGCTTTATATTCCTCACTCTGGCGATAAGCATTTTAGTATACACTATACTCCCCGTAAACAGTGAGATGTTTATGAGCTGGCTTGGTGTAAGTCAGGGAATAGGCGATATGCTCCGCATCTGCTGTAAGATTATCTTCTTACCCATTATAGTAGGTATTTCCTACGAGCTTATAACTCTTGCAGGAAGATATGATAATATACTGACAAGAATAATTTCCGCTCCCGGTCTTGGCATCCAGCGTCTTACCACAAAGGAGCCTGCCGACGAGATGATTGAAATAGCTATAGCGGCGGTAAAGCCGGTTATACCCGAAAATCCCGAGGATGCAAAATGGTAATATCCGAATTAAAAAAGCAGATAGAACAAATGCTCCTTGACAGCGGCAACGAGGATTTTCAGTTTGACGCAAGGGAAATTGTAAGAGAGGTTATGGGCAGATGCTCTGAGGATAAGGCTGTCACGGATACTGAGTACGAAAAATGTATGCAGATGGCAGGTCGCAGAGTAAAGGGCGAGCCGTTACAGTATATTTTCGGACGCTGGGAATTTTACGGTTATGATTTTTTTGTAGGAGAAGGGGTGCTTATCCCCCGTCCCGAAACCGAGCTTCTTTGCGAAAAGGCGATAGAGCATCTTAAAAAATCAGGCGGCGGCTTTGCGGATTTATGTGCAGGAAGCGGCTGTATCGGTATCACGGTGGCAAGGCAGACGGGTGAAAAATGCATATCGGTGGAATTATCCGAGGCGGCGTTTTATTACCTTCAGAAAAATATTCTGTGCAATAATGCCGAAAAGCTTATAACTGCGGTAAAGGGAGATATTTTTGATGAGGAGGTTATTTCCGCTATACCTGACGATAGTCTCTCGGCGATATTGTCAAATCCCCCTTACGTAAATAAAAGGGATATGGAAAACCTTCAGGCGGAGGTCAGATACGAGCCGGAAGCGGCGCTTTACGGCGGTGTGGACGGTCTTGACTATTACCGCAGGATATTTAAAGCCTATGATAAAAAGCTTAAAAAGGGCGGACTCTTTGCGGTGGAAATAGGCGAGGAGCAGGGGAATGCCGTTTCACTTCTTATGGAGGAGACCAGCTACAAGCCCCTTATAATAAAGGATTACAGCGGACTTGACAGAATCGTCATGGCGATAAAATGACAGTCGCAGTACAGATTATTGTACATCGTTGATGGTAAAATAAGCACGTAAGATAAAAGCAAAACAAAATTTATATACTTGAAAGGATGAATGAACGTTGGCAAAGGCAAATAACAAGAAAAACGTGTCGGTAGTAAATCACCCTACCACACCCGAGGAAAAGAAAAAGGCTCTTGAAACTGCAATGGAGCATATCATCAAGACCTATGGTCAGGGCGCAGTAATGTTCCTTGGTGCAGAAAACAACAAGAAGCTTAACGTGGAGACTATCCCCACAGGCTCTATCGGTCTTGACCACGCATTAGGTATAGGCGGTCTTCCTAAAGGTCGTATCGTTGAAATTTACGGCCCTGAATCAGGCGGTAAGACTACGGTTACCCTTCACGCTATTGCAGAGGCGCAGAAGAAGGGCGGTATTGCGGCGTTCATCGACGTAGAACACGCACTCGATCCCGTATATGCAAGAAAGCTCGGCGTTGATATTGATAACCTTATCGTATCCCAGCCTGACACAGGTGAACAGGCTCTCGAAATTATGGAGACCCTTGCCCGTTCAGGCGCTATCGATATTATCGTACTCGACTCTGTAGCGGCTATGGTTACAAAGGCTGAAATCGACGGCGAGATAGGCGACTCCTTCGTGGGCGTTCAGGCAAGACTTATGTCCCAGGCTATGAGAAAGCTCACCAGCGTTATTTCAAAATCCAACACGGTAGCTATATTCATAAACCAGGTTCGTGAAAAGATAGGCGTTATGTATGGTAACCCTGAAACCACACCCGGCGGTAGAGCGCTTAAATTCTATGCCAGCGTAAGAATTGAAGTAAGACGTGGCGAAAAGATTACCGAGGACGGCGAGATCATCGGCTACACAACAAAGTGCAAGATTGTAAAGAACAAGGTTGCACCTCCCTTCAAGGAGACGCAGTTCGATATGATTTTCGGAGAGGGTATCTCAAGACTTGGCGAAATCTTAACTATGGGCGAGGATTTAGGCTTTATCAAGAAGAGCGGTGCATGGTTCAGCTATAACGGTGAAAGACTCGGACAGGGAAGAGAGAACACCAAGAGGTTCTTAAAGGAAAACGAAGACGTAAGACTTGAAATAGAAAAGCTGATTATGGACAATCTTGAAAAGATAGATCTGTCTGTAGATCCCGATGCAGAAATGCTGGAAAACGAGGGCGACGCTGAAAGGGAATTAGAGGCTATTTCCGAAAACGCTGAAAAGGCGGCAAAGGAAGAGGCTACAGAGCCTGCAAAGCCTAAAAAGCGTAGCGGTAAGAAGAGCGTTGTAGTTGAAGCGGATACGGATTTTGAATCCTTCAATCCTGAGGATCTCGACTGCTGATGTCCTATACCGAGGAAGAAAGAGTAAGAGCGAAGCGCCGTGCCTTATACATACTGGCACAGCGTGATCACTCTGCCAAGGAGCTTTACGATAAGCTCATAAAGAATTATCCGCCGGAGCTTTGCAGTCTTACGGTGGAGATAATGAAGGAATACGGCTATCTTGATGAAGAGAAGTATTCAAAAAAATTATACGGATATTATATGAACAAGGGCTGGGGCAGGTCTAAAATCCGCTTTGAACTAAAGCGCAGAGGCTTGCCCGAAGGCCTTATTGTGCTTTGCGAAGAGGAGTACGACGACGAGGATTTTATCGACGAGATAAAGGAGCTTATAAATAAAAAGTATATAAATAAGCTGGATTTTTCCGATTATGCGAGCGTACAGAGGGTAACGGCGGCACTTGCAAGGCGGGGCTTTTCCTACGATGATATAAAGACCGCAATGCGACTTGTCCGTGAAGAGCTTGACGAAGAAAACGACGACTATGAGTTTTACGAATAGTATTAATATAAAGAAAAGAAAGGTAAAAGAGAAATGGCAGAAGTAGTAAAGGTTGGTATGGTATCCCTCGGATGCCCCAAGAATCAGTGTGATGCGGAGCTGATGCTGGCAAAGATTGCCGACGCAGGCTTTAAGATAGTTAACGAGGCGGGACTTGCCGACGTGGTAGTTATAAATACCTGCGGCTTTATCCAGAGCGCCAAGGAAGAGGCTATCGAGGAGATTATGGAGGCAATAAGCCGTAAAGAGGATAAGATAAATAAGAAGATTATCGTTACAGGCTGTCTTGCAGAACGCTACAGAGAGCAGATGAGCGAGGAATTTCCTGAGCTTGACGGCGTTTTAGGTATAGCAAAGAACGATGATATAGTAGAAGCAATAAACACAGTCCTCCTTGACAAGAAGGTTATAGCCTTCGGTGAAAAGGAATGTCACAATATGGAGGGCAAGAGATTACAGTCAACCCTGCCTCATTATGCGTATTTAAGAATTGCAGACGGCTGCAGTAACTGCTGTTCCTACTGTGCTATACCTATGATAAGAGGTAAGATGCGTTCCAGAAAGATGGAGAATATCATTGAAGAGGCAAAGATTCTTGCCGAAGACGGAGTTAAGGAGCTTGTAGTAGTAGCCCAGGACGTTACCGCCTACGGCATTGATTTATACAAGAAGTACGCCCTTGCTGATCTTTTAAAGGAGCTTTGCAAAATTGACGGCATAAAGTGGATAAGACTCTTATACTGCTACCCCGAGCGTATCACCGACGAGCTTATCGAGGTTATCAAAACCGAAGAAAAGGTGCTGAATTATATGGATATACCCATTCAGCATTGCAACGATGAGATACTTAAGGCGATGAACAGAAAGAGCGATAAGAAGAGCCTGACGGAGCTTTTTGAAAAGCTTCGCCGTGAGATACCTGACATAGTGCTGAGAACTACGCTTATCACAGGCTTCCCCGGGGAAACGGAGGAGCAGTTCACCGAGCTTGCAGAGTTTGTGAACGAGGTTAAATTCCAGCGACTCGGATGCTTTGCTTATTCTGAAGAGGAGGATACCCCCGCCGCCCAGATGCCCTATCAGGTAGACGAGGGCGAAAGACAGAGAAGAGCGGATATAATCGTAAATGAGCAGGAAATCAGAATGGGCGACTATTACGCTGATTTTGTGGATAAGGAATTCGAGGTAGTCTGCGAAGGCTTTGACAGATATTCCGATATGTATTTTGGCAGAAGTATGCATTTTGCTCCTGAGATTGACGGAATGATATATTTTATTTCCCAGGCACAAAGACGTCCCGTGATGGGCGAATTCATAAAGGTAAGGATTACCGACGTATTAGAAAATAATCTGCTTGGCGAACAGGTATAAAAGATAAAAGGGTATTTTGAGAGGAACGGAACATATGAATTTAGCGAATAAGCTTACAATGCTACGAATTATACTCGTACCATTCTTTGCATTCTTTATGCTGGCGGCGGAGCTTGTCCCCTATAGCTATTTATGGGCGGCAATACTCTTTGCAATTGCCAGTATCACCGACACCATCGACGGCAAGGTAGCAAGAAAATATAATATGATAACCGATTTCGGTAAGTTTTTAGATCCGCTTGCCGATAAGGTGCTGGTGGTTACCGCACTCATCTGCTTTGTACAGCTGGGCTGGACGTCAGCCTGGGTGGTATCAATAATCGTAATAAGAGAATTTATGGTATCGGGCGTGCGCCTTGTAGCGGCAGGTAGCGAAAAGAAGATAGTAATTGCCGCAAATATCTGGGGCAAGCTGAAGACCGCCTCCACAATGGTGGCTATCTGCGTTATCATTGGTCTTCATATCTTTATAAGTTTCGGACTTTTCACAATGGAGAGCTTTCCCGTACAGCTGATTTCCGATATATTGATGTACATATCCTGCCTGCTCACCGCAGTTTCGGGTATTATATATCTTTACGATTACAGAGAGATATTCAAGGAAGCGAAGTGAGTTTAAATCTGCGAGGCAGAATTAAAAGTGAAGTTTTTGCTTCGCAAAAGTGAAGGAGAGAAGCAAGCCTCCGGCTTGTGAAGTTGTGCCTTTCGGCACAGATGTGGATTCAATTGCCGAAGGCAATTGATAGATTTTAAGGGCGTTCAATCTGAACGCCCTTGCTTGTGTAATGAATTGTGTCAGATCCCCTCTCTACTCTATGGCAAAAAAATGCTATAATAAGGCAAATTTGTGTCTGTTATTAGGTGCAAAATTGTGCTATTATTAAATTAACTTAATAAGGCAAAAAATATATTATGAAAGGATGGATAAAAATGCAGAAGAAAAAAATAGTTGCGGCTGTTCTTTCTGCCGCAATGATAACGGGTATGGTTACAGGCTGTAACGGTGATAATACCACCACAAGCTCAGCACCTGAAACCACCACAACCGTTACCGGAAATCCCGATGCGGAGCTTGAAAGCTCTGTTGACTGGAACGATATGGCGAACAGCGGCGGCGAGGTAGACGAGGCTGACGAAGCAGGTACAGGCGAGCTTTACGAACCGGGTAAAAAGGCGGGAGCGGTAAAGGCTCTGTGCTATTACGATTTAGCCCAGACACAGCCCGAGCTTGCAGAGCTTCTTGCTACACGCTTCGGCGGTACGATTGAAACTGTCAGCTCACAGAGTGGCTCGTTATACTTTGAAAAGCTGGCAACTCTCGTAGCGTCCGACGATTCACCTGATATTGTAAGATATGACTGGATGGCGTATCCCTGGGGTGTTTCTCAGAATCTTTTTACACCTCTTGACGGCTGGCTGGATATGGACGATCCTTTCTGGTCTGATGAAAAGAGTGTAATCGAGTCCTTTGCCTATGCGGGCAAGCATTATTACTTCCCGACAGCGGTGCAGACAAATTTTGCAATGATATACAACACCAACAATATCGAGCTTGCAGGTCTTGAGGATCCTTACGAGCTTTATATGAAGGGCGAATGGACCTGGGATACATTTGAAAGACTTGCAACCGAGTGGGCAAACCGTGATGAGGAAAATATCGGCTTTACGGGCGGTTCCTGGTCTTCTATGATGTTTATCAATACCACGGGTACAAAGGTTATTGATATGACGGGTACGGACATTGTAAATAATATGAAGAACGAAAACGTTCAGCGTACCATGGACTGGATCGCCAAGATGAAGAATGACGGTCTTATCGGTGACGGCTTTATCGATCCCGGTCTGGCGTTTGTTGACGGCAAGCTCCTTTTCCTCGGTATGGGACTTACCTGGGGCTTTGAGAGCGCACAGCAGAGCCTTTTCAAGAACGATCTCCCCGGCGAGATTGTAGCCCTTCCTTTCCCCAGAGATCCACAGGCTGACAAATACTACATAAGCGCAGATTCCTACGGCTTTATGGTTCCTGCAGGTGCAAAGAACGTTCAGGGCGGTGTGCAGTGGATACTCTGCGGCAGAATTCACGAGACAGACCCCGAAATTATTCAGGCTACACAGGAAGAGCTTATGTATGACGGTCCTAACTATTTCCCAAAATGTGCAGGCTGTAAGTACGACTTTGTTGAAAGCGGAGAGCACAGAACTCTTGACAGCTGTCCCGAATGCAATGAGCCAAGAAAGGCAAAGTTCAAACCGGTATATTCACAGGAGCAGATTGACATCAACGAAAGCATGAGAGACCCTGAAAAATTCGGCCTTATATTTGATAGCACGGTAGGCTTCTCATCTGACTTTTCAGACCTCTTTGTAGGCGCAGAAGAGACTATATTCGACGGACCACTTTATTACGGTACGTCCTATACACAGCTCCGTGATTCAAAGTTCGGCGCAGTTGAAAGCTACCTTGAACCTATCCGTCAGGTAATCAGGCAGGCGGCAAGCGAATAAGAGAATTTCTTTAACATAATACTTCCGGAAAAACCGATGGCGAAGGCCGTCGGTTTTTTAATTTGCTTTGCAAATTTAAGGTAAGAAGTAATAGGTAAGAAGTAATAAGCGTGGTATCAATTGCCAAAGGCAATTGATGGATTATGAAATTCGCTTTGTAGGTTTCAGGTAAGAAGTAATAGGATTCCATAATGAAACCCAACGGGTTTCAATTCACGTCCATATGAGGACAATTCATTCCTTCAAAGCAGGAAATTCATTTTAAATTTGCTTCGCAATTTTTTCCATATCCTCATTTTAGTCTTTACATTATCGCTTTTTTGTGGTAAAATAATTATGTATATGGATGAATTGCGGTACTTTGGATATACCGCCCGTGGGTTTGTCCGTGAATCATTAATTTGTAAGCTTTACAGAAATTTTCTGTCTTGTATAATGAAATACATTTTATCAGAAAGGCGATATTATGAATATAGTAAAAAGGCTGATTTCCGCTGTTTTATCAGCGGCAGTTACCATAAGCGTTTTAGCTTCGGTATCCTATGCGGAGGAAAGCACGGCTATAATACCCGGCTTTGATCCTTATACCGATAAGGTATGGAGCGAGGCTGTATATATGGTTAACGTGGATACGGGCGACGTGGTTTTTGAAAAGAACGCAGAAAAGAAAATGTACCCTGCCTCCACCACAAAGATAATGACTGCTATCATAGCTCTTGAAAGCGTATTCGACTGGGACAAGAAGGTAACTATACCCTACGATTGCTTCAATGAGTTCTGGAGCGACGACCCTAATAAGAACGATCCCTCCAACGCGGCTATAGAGCCTCTTCAGGAGAATCTCACCTATAAGGATTGTATCTACGGACTTATGCTCCCTTCGGGCTGTGAGGCGGCAAATATTCTTGCCTACAATATCTGCAAGGGCAATATGCAGGCGTTCTTCGACAAGATGAATAAGAAGGCGAAGGAGATAGGCTGTACCGGTACTAACTTCTCCAATGCTCACGGTCTGCACGAGGATACGAACTACACAACGGCAAAGGATATGTTCCTTATAGCTCAGTACGCTATGAATAATCCCAGATTTGCCGAAATCGTAAGAACCTACGAGTACAATATGCCCGAAAACGAGTATAATCCCGACGGCTACAGCATATACAGTACGGTTTCCCTTATCAAGCCTACCAGTATCTACTATTACGAATACGCCTACGGAATCAAGACGGGTACTACCGATCAGGCGGGCAGATGTCTTGTATCAGGTGCGAAAAAGCAGTATAACTATATGCTGGTAACTCTGAATGCACCCTTCTACAATCCCGAAGGGGAGATGTACGACGAATGGTATTCTATGGTTGACCACATCAATCTGTACGAATGGGCGTTTGATAATTTTGCTATGAAGACCATCGTTGAAAAGAATGAACGTATAAAGGAAATCCCCGTGGTGCTGGGCGAAAACGCCGACCACGTTATGGTAACCCCTGACAGGGATTTTACAGCGCTTATGCCCAAGGTTATAGATGAAAAGAGCGTACAGAAGGTAATCACCAGCTACGAAGAGCTGACCGCTCCTATTAAAAGAGGGGATATTCTGGGCGTAATGGACGTGAAATTCAAGGGCGAGACCATAGTAACGGTAAACCTTGTGGCGTCAAAGGACGTAAAGCGTTCTGAATTTGATTATTATATGGGCAGAGTGCAGAAGCAGTTTACAGAACCCTGGTTCATCATTTCGATAGTGTGCTTCTTTATCCTGCTTGTATGCTTTATCGTGACCAAGACTATAGACGACAGAAACAGGAGAAAGCGTAGAGCCCAGGAAAAACGCCGTATGAGTAACTACGCAAAGAAACGCTGATGCTTAACGTGAATATAGTTTGCCTTGGCAGGCTTAAAGAGGATTATCTTAAAGCCGCCTGCAAGGAATATGAAAAAAGACTGGGCACTATGTGCAAGCTGACCATTGCAGAGCTGGAGCCGGTAAGCCTTCCGCAGAATCCTTCGGATAAGCAGATTGAAAACGCTCTTTCAAAGGAAGCGGAAATGATAGAAGCAAAGCTTCTGAAGAATGCCGTCACCTATGCAATGTGCATAGAGGGTAAGCAGAGAAGCAGTGAAGAGCTGGCGGAGGAATTTTCGGATATAGCGGTTGGCGGCCGCTCGGCGGTGAATTTCATCATCGGCAGCTCCTTCGGATTAGCCCCTGAAATAAAGGCGAAGGCGGATTATCGACTTTCAATGTCGAAGATGACCTTCCCCCATCAGCTGGCAAGGGTGATGCTTTTAGAACAGATATACAGAGCCCACAGCATAAACGCAGGAAGTAAATATCATAAATGAAAAAAGCGTTCAGATTTTTCTGAACGCTTTCTTTTTATAATCCATCAATTGCCTTCGGCAATTGATTCCGTAACCGCTCCGAAGGAGCGATATCACCAAATCCAAGGGATTTGATATCACCGAAACCGAAGGTTTCGATATCACCGTGCCAAAGGCACGATATCACCGAAATGAGCTTTGCTCATTTCAAAACCCATATCCGTCCATCCTGCCTTCCATTTTGTATCTTCTGACAAGCTCGGCGAGGGCGGTATCGAATTCCTCCTCCCATTTGTCCTTGTCGGGGTAAAGGTCCTTTGCTACCTCAAGATAGGATTTTAAGGTAGAATCGGGCTGACCTTTGGGAGTCATAGGGAAGGGGTTTTTATAAAGTCTTGTATAATGGGCGCAGGCGTTTCTGAGGTCTGACAGACACAGCAGGTGATCCTCCACAACACGGTAGTTGAGATCAAAGTACTTTGCGGACAGCTCCTTCTGATCTGCTTCCTTCATATCAATGTAGAAATAGGTTATATTGCCGAAGCTGAAAAGCTCCATAGCCGCCCAGACGGGCATTACACCGCCGTATTTGTTCTTGTGGTGCTTTACGAAATCCTCGCTCTCATTAAGCTCCATAAGTCTTTCTATACGGGAGAGCAGAGAAGCGTGATTGTGCCTTGAATCGTAGGTAGAGGCGTTGAGGTAACCCAGCGCACCGTATTTCATAGCGTGGAAATTGGATACCACCGCCCTGAAATATATCTCTATCTCCTCTAAAAAGGTCAGTATCAGGCGGCGGAGCTGTCGGTCGAATTCATACAGCCGCATACCGTCCTCAAAGGTCGTACCCTTTTTGTATCTGCCCTTGCTCTCCTTGAAGGGTGAGAAATAGTGGGCGAGACGGTAGTAGTTGATATTTGTAAGGCATCTTTCGGCATATTCCGTATCTGATATTTCACAGCCTCGTTCACGAAGCAGAGCAATCTGCTGCTTTATGGTGGACGGGGTTTTGTTGTAGCTTCTTTGCTGTGACATTACGTAGTCATCCTTTCTGTAAGCTCTCCCCACAAAGCGTTATACCGCCGCTTTTGGCGACGGTATAACTTATGGAGATTGGAGAAAAAATATGAAAAAATTTTTACTCGGTTTTAAAGGTGCTGATAAGCTCCTTCAGCATTGTAGCCTGACCTGAAAGCTCTTCAGATGCCGCCGCAGATTCTTCTGCCGTTGCGGAGTTTGTCTGAACTACGCTTGAAATCTGGTCAACGCCTACTGTAATCTGCTCGATGGAATCAGCTGTGTGCTTTGATGCGGTGGATATATCGTTGCTTATTACGGCTACTGTACCTGCCGCTTCTGCAACTGCATTCATTCTCTGTGCAACCTCGTCTACAAGGGCGTTACCCTTTGCGATAGCCGCTACAGTGCTGTCGATAAGTGCCGTGGTGTTGTTTACAGCTTCTGCTGATTTACCTGCAAGGTTTCTTACCTCGTCGGCAACTACTGCGAAGCCCTTACCTGCTTCACCTGCTCTTGCCGCCTCAACAGCCGCATTGAGAGAAAGAATATTTGTCTGGAATGCAATATCCTCGATAGTCTTGATAATATCCTGAATTTCTGTAGAATAGGTGCTTATTTCGTCCATTGCAGAAACCAGCTCTTCCATCTTCTGGTTTGCGGAATTCATTTCTGCACCGGCTTCGTTTGTCTTCTTGCTTGCATTTTCTGCGCCCTTGGCATTGCTCTTTATCTGCTCTGCGATAACTGTGATAGTAGCCGCTAATTCCTGTACGGAAGAAGCCTGCTCGGTAGCACCCTGAGAAAGTGCCTGAGCACCTGCAGAAACCTGATCTGAGCCTGCGGAAACCTGATCTGCCGCAATGTTTATCTGAGTCATTGTGTTGTTCAGATTTCTCTTTAAGTGGTTGATAGAAGCGAGAATGTTCTCAAACTCGCCTATGTACATGGATTCGTCAGCAGACTTTGCTGTGAGGTTGCCGATGGATAACTCTTCAAGAACCGTGTCAATATCAGCAATAACCTTGCCCATACGGGTGGAGAGGTCTCTTGTGCTTTCTGCAAGCATGCCGATTTCGTCCTTTGACTGGTAGGTGATTTCTGACTTGAAGTTGCCGGCACTCATATTTTCTGCGGCTGCCTGTACCTGCTTTAAGCCCTTGCTTATGAGTCTTGTTACGTAGTAGGCTGTGAATGCCGCAAATATTACCGCAAGAATACCAAGTACAGAAAGTATCAGAATAGTAAGATCTACTCTTATACCGATGTGCTTGTATTCGTCCTCTGCCTCAAGGTCAACGTGTGACTGGATGGAGTCAACCGCTGTGATAACTGTTTCAAGCGAGGGCATAAGTTTTGCTGTATATACTGCGTATGCGCCTTCTGTATCGTTAGCCTTTGCCTTTTCTGTAAACTCTGCAAAGAAGGATTGTGCCTCTGTGCATTCGCTCTTTATGGTTTCAAGAACTCCCTTGTCGCCGAGGTATACCTTTTCAAGCTCTTCAAGGTCTGTGCCTATAGTACCCAGTGCCGTCTGTGCTTCTGAAAGGTACTTGTCGGTAAGAGTCGCATCAGGTTCTGTGATTGCCTGTAAAAGATCTTTACAGCTCTCCTGAAGCTTCAAGTCGATTTCGTCTGCAAGCTCAACACTCTTGAAGGTGTTTGAGTAGAACTGGGAAACCATACTTCTCACTGATAAAAATGCTGTGCTTGAAAATACGGTGATAAGAATCAGGAACGCAAGCACGATACCGAAAGCGATATAGAGCTTTGCTCCTACCTTTGCATTTTTGAATAATTTTAACATAATCATATCTGTATCCTCCGCTGTGCGGTGGATACGCTCCTCCCTTCTCTTTAACTGCCTGCGGCAGTCATTCGATATAACATAATTTTAGCACTTTTAAACCTTCAAGTCAATGTTTTTTGGGCATATTTGTGAATTGATATGAAAATTTATTTTATGTTTTAAGCATAATATACAAAAAATCCGCTGTTGTAAAAAGCACAACAGCGGATAGATTGTTAAGCGGGTTAACCCTTAAAGCTTTATCATTTTTCCCATCTTAAAGGAGTAGATATATTTTTCCTTTACCGGCAGGGAAAAGGCGGTTTCAAGGGCTTCTTCATAGACCTTGAGCTGGAAGGCGTAATCCCCGGACAGCTTTTCTTCGTCGGAAAAGCTGTCTGTTTTATAGTCAATCAGCACAATCCCGTCATCCTCTATAAAGAACATATCCGCAATACCCTGGACGTAGGGGCTTTCGGTAACGTCGCATCCGCTGTCGATCTCAGCCATAATATCGGCTGACAGACGGTGGAAGATGGGATGCTCTCTGTATATTCTGCCACTTTTCAGCATACGGGCGGTTATATCGTTCAGGAAGAAGCCGCTTATATCCGAAGGCTTTATGCAGTCCCTTTCCGCATCGGAAAGGAAATCGGCAGTCCTGTCAGCGATGAAGCTTGCCACCTCCTGCTCCGTGAGAGGCTTTTCGAAGGGAATATGCTCCATCAGCTTGTGGTAAGCGTCGCCACGCTTTTTACCGCTGAGTTTACCCTTATCCCTTGCAAAGGAGGGCTTTGCCACGTACAGCTCGCACTTTTTATCCTTGCCCTGACGCTTCATGGCGGCAAGTCCCGTAGCGGTGTATTTTGCCGCAAGTCTTGTGGCGTCGGGATGGCTGTACTGTGCGGTGATCTGATTCTTTATGGTATCGGTGACTGTGCGGTCAGCAACGATTTCCTTAGTTTCAGCGTCGCCAATTGATTCAGAAGCCTTTATATCATTTTCCATTTCATCTGCAAGGGATATGAGACGGTAATCTATGCGGGGACTCTTGTCGGTAAAAAGAGCCACGTTAAGCCAGGCAAGATAGCTGGATTTTCCGCTGAGCTCAGAAATCACCCTCTCGTTGCCATAGCCGCCTTTGGTCTTATCACCGCACAGATGAGTACGTACCCACATCTTGTAGTGCATAAGTCGTTCTTCCTCGCTCATTTCATCCGTTGGCAGATCGTCCGTCTCGGATTTTGAAGTAAATATCAGCTTGTACATAGCTCTTGTGGCGGCTACGTACAAGAGCCTCATCTCCTCGCTTCTGAGCTTTTCCACTATCTTTTCTGCCGTTATTTCATAGGCAGGGGAAGGAATCTTCGCCATATTCGCTTTATCCACGTCCCTTATGCATATGCCGTAGCAGTCGCTCATAACAGCCTGCTTTGTGGCGTCCTCGGTGTTGATGCGCTTTGCACAGTCGCAGACGAATACTATCGGGAATTCCAGTCCCTTGGAGGCGTGAATTGACATTATCTGTACGCCTGATTTTGCGGTATCCGAGGAGGCTTCCGCCTTCTGTCCCTGCCTTTCCATCTCGCTTAAATGACCGAGAAATTCCGACAGGATTCCACCGCTGTGGTACTTGTCGTATTCCTCTGCCATGGACAGTATCGTCATAAGATTCAGTCTGCGGTTTTCCGCACCCTCGCCCACAGTCAGCAGATCTGCGGTGGCGGTGGTATCGTAGATATGCTTTATAAGCTCGGCAGGGGAGACTGCCGCCATAATACCACGGAGTCTGTCCAGCTCCTTTTCAAATAATATGCATCTGTCGTCAGTCATAGCACCGAAAAGAGCAGGCTGTTCCTTATATAGTGCGGCAAGGGCAGGGGAATATTCTTCGTTTATTCTGTAGCCTGAAACCGCTTTTTTTATGCAGGAATAAAGGGGTGTACGCTGATGGAGCTTTACGTAGGCTTTAAGCTCTTCTTCGCAGTCTGCGGAAAATTCGCAGATTGCCTTTATATCAAAGCCGAGCGTACATGTTCTTACCGCCGCCATATCGTCGGCAGAAAAACCGAAAAGGCAGGACATAAGCAGTCTTGCGAGGCTTTCATCGTTATAGGGATCGTCAATGACCCTGAGGTAGTCTGTCATAATAACAGTCTCAGGCTCTGAAAACAGCTTGCCGTCGCCCTTTGTCACAGAACGGATGCCGTAATCAGCAAGTGCGCAGGCGAAAACGGGTGCCTTGTCGCCTGAGGAACGGAGCAGTATCGCAAAATCCTCCGCTCTGCAGGGACGCCCTTCCACGGTATAGCCTGACTGTATCATTTTATTTATGCGGTATGCCACGTAATCGGCTTCGGTATTGCCGTAGGGACTGTACTTCTTTTCGTCCGTCACTATGATGACCTCGGTAACGTCGGCAGGATCGGTACTGAGGTTCTTATCGTTGCCGAGAATAAGCCGACTGTGTTTTTCGTAATCCACGCCGCCGAGCTTTTCAGTCATAACGGGGCAGAATATATCGTTGATGCTGTCAATTACGTTATCCCTGCTACGGAAATTGTGGTTTAAGTACAGATGGGTGTACAGCGGATTTTTCGTAACCTCGTCAAATACCTCCGACTGTGCGCCACGGAAGGCGTATATCGACTGCTTCATATCGCCTACGAAATAGAGATTGCTCTCGCTATCGGACAAGGCTCTGAATATCTCGTACTGCAGGCGGTTGCTGTCCTGAAATTCGTCTACGATAAGAAGCTCTATAGTGTCTTTTATCTTTACTTCAGGTTTTTTTGTCACCATATTGTAAAGCTGTCTTTCAGCGTCGGAATAATCGGCAACGTTGAGAGCGGATTTTTCCGCCTTGTAGAGTCTGTCCACTTCTCTCGCAATATCCGTCAGTATATCTATGACGGGCTGTCCCTTCATAAGTCTGCTCTTTACTATGGCAAGGTACTTTATATTGACGTGTACCGATTCAAGAACAGCCGCCGCATAGCTTACCTGCGTGTTATACGTACCTATATCTCCCTTTGTAAAGGATGGAATAGCTTTCTTTATCTCATTCTTATCAAGGAGCTTAATGCCGCTGAAATCGTCCCTTGCAAGGGCGTCTGTCAGAAGCTCAAGCTGTTCATTAAAGAAGCTGATAAAGGCAGGCAGACGGGTTTTTGCTGTCAGATCAGCCTTCAGCAGAGCTTTATTCTGTGCGGCACGAGCCTTTTCCATTCCGCATAGCTCGTTATACGCCTCGTCAAGCTCCTGACAAGCGTCTTTAAGCTCTGCTATACGGCTTTTTATTTCATCGTAGCTCTGGTTCAGTATGTCGTCGAGTCTTGAAGCATCCTTGCACAGACTGTACCAGCCGTCGGGATCGGGCAGATTTTCCGCATAGCCGTTAATATCCATAATAGCTTCTATCAGCGCCTTGTCACCGCTTTTGCCTGCAAAGTGATCTAAAATCAGCTGAAGGTCGGATTTGTCCGCATTGCGGTAGAAGTTTTCTATTGCAAGCTCGGTTATGGCATAGCGCATCATTCTTGCTCTTGCTTCTTCCATAATGGTAAAGCCGGGGGCAAGGTCGCAGTAGCCGATATTCTCCCTGATAAGTGAAAAACAGAAGGAGCTTATTGTTGATATTCTCGCCTTGTGAAGTCTTGCACATTGCTTACGCAGAAAGTCCGCCTTTTCGGGATGCTGTGCAATACGCTCTCTCATTTTTTTATTAAGCCTTGTTTTAAGCTCTGCCGCCGCCTTTTTTGTAAAGGTGATTATAACCAGTCCCGCAGGATCGATCTCCTTTTCTTCACTACTTAACATATCCACGATACGGGTGGTAAGAACGGCAGTTTTTCCTGCACCTGCATTGGCGTCAACTATAGCGCCGCCCTTATCGTGATTTATGGCGGCTATCTGTTCGGTAGTCCATTTTACCTTGTTATCAGCCATTGTTATCACCTGCCTCGTCCTCGGTCAGATCACAGCTGAACTGCTCCGATCTGTCATTCTTTATTTCGGTAGTATGCTCTTTTCCTGCTCCGCATATTGCCTTGTAGGGACAATACTGGCAGGAGATTTCCGTCGTACCCTCTTTAAGG
Organism: Ruminiclostridium sp.; assembly: GCA_017465545.1. Classification (GTDB taxonomy): domain Bacteria; phylum Bacillota; class Clostridia; order Oscillospirales; family Ruminococcaceae; genus Ruminiclostridium_E. The sequence continues at coordinate 5,956 of JAFTVY010000014.1, read as the reverse complement.
GGGGATGCGGTAACGTCGCCCTGCTTTACACAGCTTACGTTTTGTGAAATGACGGAGATTATATGCTTTTTCATCTTGTCGAATTTCTTTTCTGTCAGAGTCTGCGCCCTGAAGAAATCCGTCGGCTGTCCTTTGCCGTTAAGGGTACGGCTTATATAATTTGCTCTTTCGGTATCGCCAAGGGTATCCTTTACTACAACGCCCTCTTCACCGTGACTTTTCATCCATATATCCCTCAGCTTGTCCTCGTCAGGGTTTGCTATCTCCTTCTGCTCAGCGGTTTCGCCTGCAGGGTAGTAGGTAGCGGAGGAAGGAATATAATCAGGGTTGTTTTCCGCAAGGGCAAAAAGGTATATCAGCAGCTGCAGACTCAGTCCGTAGTACACCTTTTCAAAGCCGAAGCTTTCCTTACCCGTCTTATAGTCTATTACTCTTATCTGCTTTTCTGATTTTTCCTCGTCGCTGATATGGGCAATATCCACACGGTCAACGGTGCCGTAAAGGTTTATGGTTTCGGCTCTGCCGTTTATATCCACCTCTATTTTAAAGGGTGCGGATTTAAAGCCGCTTGCTTCGTCGATCTGCTCCTTTTTCAGATTCAGCTCGAAGTAGCTTGGAGTAAAGGAGCTGTTTGCAAGCTCGCCCGTCATATATTTCAGCAGATAGAAGCATATCTGTGAAAGGTTATCAAACAGCACGTTGAAGCGTACCGTATGGTACTGCTCCTCCATAAGCTCGTTTTGTCTGTAGGTGCTGAGAGCTTCCTTCACCGTCGCTTTTATCCTGTCGTCGGGTATCAGGGGATTTTTTGTTACCCCTGCATAGAATATCTTAAAGCAGTAGTCCATTACAAAATGCACTATATTACCCACGTTCTGGGGATTGAATCTCTTTGTGGCGGGGGTTGATATTCCCAGCCCGTAATGGCAGAAGTATCCGAAGCGGCAGGAATTGAGACTCTTTATAGCGGTAGGCGAAAGAGAATCAAAGCCGAAAAGGAGTCTTGCTCTGTCGCTGTCCACAGTATGTATATTGGAGTCGGGGAGCAGTTTTTTCTGTGCAAGGGATATAAGCTCCGTGTAGGCGGTATCGCCTGATTCTTTAAGAGCGGTTATTATCTCCTGCGCCTTCTTTTCGTCGGCAAAGTGTATCGAGAGCTGTTTTTCCGCTGAACGAAGGCTCTCGCAGAAGAATTCGGGCGGTAAATCCGAAATATCGTTTTCGGTAATATTTATGCCGAACAGCTCGGTTACCGTCTGCATATATTCGCCCATCTGCCCCTTGTTTCCCGTATAGGTCAGACAGAGCTTTTCTGAAGGGAGGGTAAGGGCGTTACAGCAGGCGGAAAGTCCTGCCACGTACTTTGTCTCTCCGTCGCAGGAGAGGTCTATATCGTTCTTTGCAAGAAGCGAATATTCCTGCAGGGTGAATATGCCGTCATTTTCACAGCTACAGTCGGGAAAGCTGTTTTCGTCAGCGCCTATGATAAATACCACCCTTGCGCCCTTGGATCTGGTACGGCGCAGGTCACCGAACATTACGCTGTCCATTACCTGAGGAGGCGTTGACTGGGAGATAAGCCCGGTACAGCTTGCGAATATATCCGTATATTCAGACAGACTGCAGGGAATATCCTCCATAGTGGCAACTATGGATTCCAGCATATCGCAGACTATCGACCACAGCTGGTTATATTCCTCGGTGAGCTGTTTATCGTATACAAGCTCTCTGGTGGTTCTGTCCTGACATTTTCCCTGAATTGCCGCCTTTATATCGGCACAGTCGAAAAGATAGTCCGTGAAAAGCTGTGTTATCTCTGCACCGCTTTTATTCTCACAGGACTTGCCAAAGGCTACAAGAGGGGTTACTAAATTATCACGGATGGCGTCCAGCCTTTTTTCTTCGTCGGTTTCGATATGGGAAAAGGGCTTGTCAAATCTGAGATGGGATATATCCCACTTGTCGCAGTAGGCCTGAAGCTTGTTTATATCTTCAAGGGTTATCGGTCTTGTACCCTTATCGGAGGGAAGTCTTGCAAAGCCGCTTTTTACAAGCTTCATCACGTTGTTGCCGTCAGGCTTTTCCGCCGCAGAAAGCACCGACAGAAGATATTTTATAAGCGGCTTTCTGCTTATAGGGGAGGGAATATCCGCAAAGAGAGGTACTTCGTATCTCATAGCGGAGGAGGTTATGCTGTTTATATATTCCGAAGGGGTGGGGCAGAGTATATTTATATCGTTATAGCGGTAGCCTTGTCTTACAAGCTTCTTTATCTCGGCAAAGACGTAATCCGTTTCTGCGTCCTTGCTACGGCTGAGCTTACAGATAACGCTGTCGGAAATATCTTTGCCCTCATACGTTATAGCGTCTCCCGTAAGAACGTTGCGAAGGGTAAGCAGAGCGTCGTTTTTATATCTTACGTTGCCGGAAAGCTCGGTATATTCTATATCACAGCCTGCGTCACGGGCGGTTCTTTCAAGCTTACTGAGAGTATCCACGGCAGTAAGCTGATTCGGTTCGTCGGCTATGCTTCTGTCAATGCGGAGAGCTATATGACAGTCCTTGCTCTGAGCAAAGATCGGAGCAAGAAAACGAAGCTGTGAGCCTGAAAAGCTGTCGAAGCCGTCAATGAAAACGGTATAGTCCGAAAAAATTCCGTTTTCTGCGGCTATCTGTGCGCATAGCGTCAGATTATCGTCCCTGTCATCGAATATGGCACGAAGCTTGTCGTTATAGGACTTGTATATGAGCGATATTTCGCCCGTCTTTTTCCTCAGGTCATCCTCAAGTCTGTCCGAAACCCGACCAAGCATATCGGGGGTAACGCCGGCGTTTTTAAGCTCCTGCACAGCCTTCAGGGAATAATCTGCAAAGCCCTTTTTATTTACGGCGGTGCTGAAGTATACAAGACTGCTTTTAAGCGTCTTTACCGTCTCCAGCATAATGATCTGCTTTGCGGTCTCGTCGGCATAGCTTTTTCTTTTCGAATATCTGCGCAGAATATTTTCAGCCAGAGCGGAAAAACCGGTAATAGTGATATTGTCCGCTTTTTCGCCCGTTCTTTCTGCGATTATTCTTTCTGCCTCAAATACAAACTGGTCGGGGACTATCAGCATAGCCCTGCCGTCAGTACTACACAGTCCGCTGTATATTTCTTCTGTCTTTCCACAGCCTGCTCTTCCGAGTATGAATTTCAACATAGCGCCCTCCGGGATTTTTGTGATAATCCTATTATACTATAATGATGGTACTATTTCCAGTACAACCAAAAAAATTTTGCGGAAAATTTTATTCCGTCGTATTTTTGTGAGTAAATTTTTCTTTACATCCCGCTTTATTTATGGTACAATATATAAGATAATAGGCAATTTTCTGAAAAGGAGAAGAGTTATGAAGCTTATTTATGCAATTGTAAACAATGACGACGCACACGCAGTATCCTCATCCCTTACGCAGGCAGGCTATCAGGCTACCAAGCTTGCTTCTACCGGCGGATTTTTAATGTCGGGTAATACCACCTTTCTTATCTGCTCGGATGATGACAAGGTAAACGGCATCATTGAAGTTATAAAGAATCATTCCCACAAGAGAAAGCAGTACGTTTCTTCCGTTTCCTCTTACGGTGAGGCAGGTTATGCCAATATGCCTGCTGAGGTATTTGTGGGTGGTGCAACTATATTTGTTACCAACGTTGAAAGGTTTGAAAAGGTCTGATGATTGATTTGACGCTTTTCGGAAAGCAGAGTGAAACCGATCGCCTGAAACAGCTTCATCGGGACGGAAGGATGCCCCATGCCCTGATGCTGACGGGTGAAAAGGGGATAGGCAAGAAGATGCTTGCCCGCTGGTGCGCATTGCTTATGATGTGCGAAAACAGTGCGGACGCACCCTGTATGTGTTGCCGTAGCTGTACCAATATAAAGAACGACGACCATCCCGACGTTATTTTTGCCAAGGGCGAAAAATATACCGCCGACGGCATAAGGGAGATCGTACAGCAGACCTCGCTTTTTCCCAATGACGGGGATTTAAGAGTGATAATCTTCGAGGACTGCGACCAGATGAGCGAAACTCATCAGAATATACTGCTCAAGGCTATCGAAGAGCCGTCAAAATATAACAGATATATTTTCACCTGCGAGAATACCGCCTCGGTACTGCCAACGATAAAATCAAGGGTGGTTACCATACCGATGTCGGAGATGTCGCTTCCTGACTGTGTAAGCTGTCTTGTGGTAAAGGGAGTTTCCCAGCATGATGCGACAAAGTATATTCTGAGAATGGGTAAGAATCCGGGCAAGATACTGGAGATAATAAACGATAAGAAAAAGATTGCCCTTCAGGAAAGCGCAGAAAGGATAGCGCAGTGTATAGCCGACGAAAACGAGTATGATACCGCAAGGGAATTTTCACGCTATACCGACAGAGAGGAAATATTCGGAATACTCTCCTCATTGTATGATATAATAAGCAGGGCGGTACGTCCCGACAGCCCCGATGAGGGCGTAACAAAGAGCCTCAAGAAAAATCTGACACTAAAAAAGCTCTATGCTGTCACCCAGCGTATAGAGGAGCTTAATGCGTTATCTGAATATAACGTCAATGCAAAGGTGTTTGCGGCTTATTGCAGCAGCCGACTTTTTGAGATAATCGCCTGATGGCACAGGATATAAGAAAGGAATCAGCAGAATGATTGAAGTAATCGGAGTAAGATTCAAGGACGTGGGCAAGGTATATTATTTTGCTCCCCTTAATAATAAGGTAAAAGCAAAGCAGAAGGTTATTGTGGAGACTGCAAGAGGCGTGGAATGCGGCGAGGTGGTTATCCCTAACCGTATGGTAGAGGACACCGAGGTAGTTCCTCCCTTAAAGAGCATTATCCGTATTGCCACAAAGAAGGATCTGGAAACGCTCCAGGCAAACCGTGTCAGGGAGCAGGAGATAATGAAGGTCTTTGCTGAAAAGATAGCAGAGCATAAGCTTTCCATGAAGCCTATAGATATCGACTGCACCTTTGACGGCAGTAAGATTCTCTTCTATTTCTCGGCAGAAAGCAGAGTCGATTTCAGAGAGCTGGTAAAGGATTTAGCGGCAATCTACCGCACAAGAATCGAGCTGAGACAGATAGGTGTAAGAGACGAAGCCAAGATGCTGGGCGGACTTGGAATCTGCGGCAGACAGTTCTGCTGTGCATCCTTCTTAGGCGAGTTCCAGCCCGTTTCCATCAAGATGGCGAAGGAACAGTCCTTATCCCTGAATCCCGTAAAGATTTCAGGTACCTGCGGCAGACTTATGTGCTGTCTGAAATATGAGCAGGACTGCTATGAGGAATTACTTTCCATCACACCGAAGATCGGCGCACTCGTTGAGACTGCCGACGGCAGAGGTATCGTAGAGGACAGCAACCTTTTAACGGGTATTGTAAAGGTAAAGCTTGACAAGAACCCTGACGCCGCCGCTGTGCCCTATAACAGAGCCGACGTCAAGATTTTAAAGGACGGCAGAATAAAGGTCAACAGAGAAGAAATCCAGGCGCTGAAGGGACTGGAGGACTGAGAATTTGCTTTGCAAATTCTAGTGATATCGTGCCAAAGGCACGGTGATATCGAAACCTTCGGTTTCGGTGATATCAAATCCTTCGGTTTCGGTGATATCAAATCCTTCGGATTTGGTGATATCGCTCCTTCGGAGCGGTTACGGAATCCGCCTATGGCGGATGGGATTATAAAAAGCGTTCAGGTTTCTGAACGCTTTTTGTGTTTATCGGGGAGATTGGTGTAATATATATAACGGGGCGTCGGGGTTAATAACGGGTCGTCGGGGACATGCCCTGAAGGGCGTCGCAATTCTGCTCGTCGCCCCCTACATTTCCCCTATAAATTTTTGTGGGCAAGGCATTACAAATCCCGTTTTCATCGGTATTTATGGCAATATTATCACAATATTATAAACCACG